>NZ_JAKGBG010000060.1:0-25649 GCF_021532595.1 Pseudoalteromonas sp. OFAV1 | reverse complement strand
TTTAGACCGTTTTAAACCGAAGTTTTACTTAACTCTCTGTCAGTTTGTTCAGCGCTTTTCATTGCTGCCCGCCGTGTCAGTGGATGCGCATTATAGGGATGCGAAGAATTAACGCAAGCACTTTTTGAAGGTTTTTTTGATTATTTTCAAAATAGTATAATAACCATACAAATAAAGGGCTACAGAGGGGTTTTAGCTCAAAAAACAGTCACTTCTTGAGTGTAATAACGGTAAGGATAAAGCGATATACTTAAAACTAGCTATATCGCTTTTTATCTTTATAAGGTGGATTAGTTAGCTTTGATTTCCCAGATGGCAATTGAACCCGAAATTTCATTACCTACAACAAGCAATGCTTCATTCGTTGCACTTTGTTCTGCAGGTATAAACGCCATCCCCTCAGGGGCAAGATCACCGGTTATTTCAGCATCGGCTTCTAAGCCACGGTTAAAAAAGTAATCTTGGAATGTCACATTGTATGGATTAGTAATATCAAACACCATTATGCCCCCCATGCGCTCTAAACCAATAAATGCAAATGTACGATCACCAATAGTACCCAGTGCTAATGCTTCTGGTTCAGCACCTTTGTCATCAGAGCGACTATCGCCGGCATTTTCATCTTCATTATTGTTGAATGCTGCTCCGTGAACTGAAGCGGTAATACGTGAGATTTGATCGCCAGAATCAAAAACCACCATGCCGTTACTATCCCAGATGGTAAAAGAGCGGGCTCCGTATGCATAAAGTGACTCGTACTCACCATCGTTATCTTCATCACCTTTAACTGTGGTCACTTTTAGGCGGCCTATATCACTATTATCATTGTTCAGGTAATCAAAGTTACTTGCCAGCGTTAAGTCTTTAGCTCTGCTTTCATCTATATAAGATAAACAACCATCATCTTCATCGTAATCAAGACCACCTTTTGCTAAACATTCTGCTTCATCGGCTGTGTCGAAGAAGTATTCGCGTGCATCACCTTCGTTAGCTGTGACAATAAAGTTAGCACCTTTCCAGGTAAAGCTTGAGATGGTATCAGGTTGATACATACCATATAGACCAGGGTATGATTTAAAGTTAACGCCACCATCTTTATCTGACGCATCAAAAAGTAAATTAGACCAATCTTTAAAACCTAAGCCTTTAAGCTCTAGACTATTATCTTCAAGATTGACGATAGCAAGGGCGTTATTTTCTTGTAGTGACACGTATGCAAACTTATTGTCTTTAGAAATACTGATGTATTCAGGCTCTAAATCCATAGCTACGGTTGTATTAATTAAATTACCGTTGATTGTACGGCCAGCCGGATTAGCAAATATAATCCCTCGCTCTTCAAGCTCTGCTTGTTTATCGTTGTAGGCAGAAAAGGTGATGCTAATCGCGGTATCAGCAATCACACCATCATTGATGTTTATGATGCTAATTGAGCCTTCAGGGTCAATACTGTAATCCCCATTAGGTTCACCTTCATTAGCAACAAGTACTTTATTACCATCATGGCTAAAGGTAACCATATCGGGTAGGGCACCTACAGTAACATTCTTAATAAACTGAGGCTCTTCGCCACTAATATCATAAAATGCGATTAATCCTTTATCACCCGTATTACTAGCTGCCATTGCTACAGCTAAAAGTTCATTATTAATATCAATAGCGATACTGTTTGCATCGCCTGCAGTGTGCTCATTAAGTGCAAGGGTAATGTCTGAATCTAAGTTAGTGCCGTTTATTACTCCTTCGTTATCTTTAACTAAAGCTGCACGGTCAAAACTATTCGCTTTTATGATATTCACAACGGCCGAATCACCCGAACTATTAATAGCGAAAATTCTTTTTTTTGATGGTTGATAGGCAACAATCTCTGCTGCACCTTCTGGGCTTTCTGCATTGAGCACCGCACGGCCGATAAGATTTATACTTAACGCTGAATTTGCGTCTTCACCACTCGCTCCATCTTGCCCTGCAGGACCTTGCTCACCTTGCATACCATCTTTGCCGTCGTCACCGTCTAATGAGCAACCTGTAAGAATGGTTAAAAGTGATAGCGCAATAATTGATCTTTTTAACATTATTATTTTCCTTCGTATTGTATTAACGCAATTACAACACGCAGGCATTACAACTATATGGCACTTTTATGAGCACTAAATTGAGCCATAAAAAAAGCGAGTATAAACTCGCTTTCTATATAAAATTAGTAGGGTAGCTCACTATTTTTTAGTTGGACGTTTCCAACCAGTTAAATTACGTTGTTTACCACGAGCGACTGCAAGCTGTTCGTCTTCAACTGTATTAGTGATAACAGAACCTGCGCCAATGGTTGCCATTGAGCCAATATTTACTGGTGCGACTAGTGATGAGTTTGAACCGATAAAGGCGTTATCACCGATAATGGTTTTTGATTTATTTACGCCATCATAGTTACAGGTAATAGTCCCTGCGCCAATATTTACTTTTTCACCAACTTCAGTGTCGCCTAAGTAGGTTAGATGATTTGCTTTTGAGCCTTTACCTAAGCGAGTTTTTTTCATCTCAACGAAGTTACCGATATGCGAGTCTTCTTCCATAATCGCACCAGGGCGAAGACGAGCGTAAGGCCCTAAAGTACATTTAGCCGCAACACTGGCTTCTTCAACAAGTGAGTTAGCTTTGATAACAACGTTATCGCCAATAGTACAGTCTTTAAGTACGCAGTTAGGACCAATCTGAACATTATTGCCGATTGTTACTTTGCCTTCGAAGATAACATTAACGTCGATTAGTACATCTTCACCAGTCGTTACTTCACCACGCACATCGATACGAGCCGGATCAGCAAGTGTTGCGCCGTTTAGCATTAACTCTTCTGCTTGCCATGCTTGATATGCACGTTCAAGAGCTGAAAGTTGTACGCGATTATTAGCGCCTTCAACTTCCATCGGATGCTCAGGCTGTGCCGAGGTGATTTCAACACCTTCACTGTGTGCCATCGCAACGATATCTGTAAGGTAGTACTCACCTTGGGCATTGTTGTTAGATAAGTTACCTAACCAACGTTTTAGTAACTCACCATTAGCAGCCATAATGCCGGTGTTGATTTCTTTAATTTCAAGTTGCTCAGGTGAGGCATCTTTTTGCTCAATGATACCTACCAGCTTGCCATTTTCACGAAGCATACGACCATAACCTGATGGGTCATCTAAAGTCACGGTCAATACAGCTAGGCCTTTTTTAGGTGTCACAGCAAGTAGCTTTTCTAAAGTGGCGCGTTTTGTTAGTGGCACATCACCGTAGAGAATCAATACGGTATCGTCATCGGCAATATGTTCTTTGGCAACAGCGACTGCATGGCCGGTACCAAGTTGCTCTTCTTGTAATACCCAATTTACTTGATTGTGCGATAGGGCAGCTTGTAGCTGTTCACGACCATGACCATAAACAAGGTTTGTTTCGCGAGCACCAAGTGCAGTGGCATTATCAATAACGTGCTGCACCATAGGTTTACCCGCAACTTTGTGAAGTACCTTTGGTAGAGCAGAGCGCATTCGGGTACCTTTACCCGCTGCTAGAATAACAGTAGTCAGAGACATTAAAACAATATCCTTCTTTCTTTGTTTTAGGTGTGCATGATGTTGTGAGATCTGAAAAAACAAACAAAGTTATGTAAGTCACATCATGTGTAAATACGCAATCCTAATGTGTAGGACTGAACCTTGAATGAAACAGCTATTCACTATTAATTCACACTATTGTAGCGAGCTTTGATGAAGGATATAAGTATAAAAATAGAATAGGGTGCAAAGCATCACATTTCAGGCACAAAAAAGCCCACATTAAGTGGGCTTTTCGAAAACCGAGTAGGCTTACTTTTTGCGTAATTGTTGAATTACGCGAAGTTGAGCGATTGCTTCAGCAAGCTGTACTGCAGCTTGTTGGTAATCTAACTCAGCAGCTGACGTGTTCGCCATTTGCTCTTCAGCATCACGTTTCGCTTTTTCAGCCGCTTGCTCATCTAGGTCTTCACCACGTACTGCAGTATCTGCAAGAATTGTGATGCGATCCGGTTGAACTTCTAGCGTGCCGCCAGCAATATACATCACGTCTTCGTGACCAAATTGCTTAACTAAACGTACCATACCAGGTTTTAGGGCAGTTAATAATGGAGCGTGGCCATAGTTAACACCAAGGTCACCTTCACTACCACTCACTTGAATCGATTCAACCAGACCAGAGAACAAGCTCTCTTCTGCGCTTACTACGTCAAGATGTACAGTCATAGCCGCCATACTACCCTCCTAATTACATGCTTTTGGCTTTTTCTTGAGCTTCTTCAATAGAGCCAACCATGTAGAACGCTTGCTCTGGCATATCATCAAACTCACCGTTTAAGATACCTTTGAAGCCAGCAATTGTGTCTTTAAGTGACACGTATTTACCAGGCGCGCCTGTGAATACCTCAGCAACGAAGAACGGCTGAGATAGGAAA
Organism: Pseudoalteromonas sp. OFAV1; assembly: GCF_021532595.1. Taxonomy (NCBI): domain Bacteria; kingdom Pseudomonadati; phylum Pseudomonadota; class Gammaproteobacteria; order Alteromonadales; family Pseudoalteromonadaceae; genus Pseudoalteromonas; species Pseudoalteromonas sp. OFAV1. The sequence continues at coordinate 21,178 of NZ_JAKGBG010000060.1, read as the reverse complement.
CGCTGGATTTTACGTGCACGAGATACAACTTGCTTATCTTCGTCAGAAAGCTCGTCCATACCTAGGATTGCGATGATGTCTTTAAGTTCTTTATAACGTTGAAGAACTGTTTGAACGCCACGCGCTGTATCATAGTGCTCTTGACCGATTACTAGTGGGTCAAGTTGACGTGAAGATGAATCAAGTGGGTCTACCGCAGGGTAGATACCAAGTGAAGCGATATCACGAGAAAGTACTACTGTTGCATCTAAGTGAGCAAACGTTGTTGCTGGAGATGGGTCAGTTAAGTCATCCGCAGGTACGTATACCGCTTGGATTGAAGTGATTGAACCCGTCTTAGTAGATGCGATACGCTCTTGAAGTACACCCATTTCTTCAGCAAGAGTTGGTTGGTAACCTACTGCTGAAGGCATACGACCTAGAAGTGCTGATACCTCTGTACCCGCTAGAGTATAACGGTAGATGTTATCAACGAAGAAAAGTACGTCACGACCTTCGTCACGGAACTTCTCAGCCATAGTAAGACCTGTTAACGCTACGCGTAAACGGTTACCCGGTGGCTCATTCATTTGACCGTATACTAGAGATACTTTGTCTAGTACGTTTGAGTCGTTCATCTCATGGTAGAAGTCATTACCCTCACGCGTACGCTCACCAACACCTGCGAATACTGAGTAACCGCTGTGCTCGATTGCGATGTTACGGATAAGTTCCATCATGTTTACGGTTTTACCAACACCGGCACCACCGAATAGACCAACTTTACCACCTTTAGCGAATGGACATACAAGGTCGATTACCTTGATACCAGTCTCTAAAAGTTCTACTGAATTTGATTGCTCTTCGTAAGAAGGTGCTGCACGGTGAATAGACATACGCTCTTCTTCACCAATTGGACCAGCTTCATCAATAGGGTTACCTAATACGTCCATGATACGACCTAGTGTCTTCGTACCTACTGGAACGTGAATTGGCTGACCTGTACCTTCTACTGAAGTACCACGACGTAAACCGTCAGTAGTACCAAGTGCGATACCACGTACCACACCGCCACCTAGCTGTTGTTGAACTTCTAAAGTTAAACCCGCTAAGTCGCCATCTGTTACTTTTAGTGCGTCATATACGGCTGGCACGTTGTCTTGTGGAAATTCGATATCCACAACGGCGCCGATAATTTGGACGACCTTACCTAAACTCATGTCTATTCCTCTCATTAAACTTTGCCGAAGCGTTAAACTGCTGCCGAACCGCCAACAATCTCACTAATTTCTTGTGTGATTGCAGCTTGACGAGCCTTGTTATAAACAAGCTGTAACTCATCCATAAGGTCGCCTGCGTTATCAGTTGCAGCTTTCATTGCAACCATACGGGCAGCCTGTTCAGAGGCAGCGTTCTCAACTACACCTTGGTATACTTGAGACTCAATAAAGCGTACTAACAGAGCTTCTAAAATCGCATCTGGGTTTGGCTCATATAAGTAATCCCAAGAATGTTGAGATACTTCTTCTTCAGCTTTTGGCAAAGGGAGTAACTGATCGATTGTTGGCTCTTGCTTCATAGTATTAACGAACTTGTTAAATACTACGTATAAGCGGTCAATTTTACCTTCAGAGTATGCATCTAGCATTGTCTTTACAGGACCAATAACGTCTTGTAGTGAAGGTGTATCTCCTAAGCTCGCTTTTTTAGCGACTAACTTACCGCCGAAACGTTGGAAAAAGCCAGCTGCTTTGCTACCTAAAGTAGTAAATTCAGCTTCAACGCCTTTTTCTTTCCACGCTTTAACGTCTAGGGCAACTTTTTTGAACTCGTTTGAGTTCAAGCCACCACATAGACCACGGTCAGTAGAGATAACAATATAACCAACTCGTTTTACTTCACGCTCTTCTAAGAAAGGGTGAGTAAAATCAAGATTTGCTTGAGCAACACGACCAATCACTTGGCGTAAGTTTTCAGCGTATGGACGGCTTGACGCCACACGTTCCTGCGCTTTTTTCATTTTAGACGCAGCAACCATTTCCATTGCGCTGGTGATCTTTTGAGTATTCTTGATACTCCCGATCTTGCTTTTAATCTCTTTTCCGCTGGCCATGACTCTCTCTCCGAATCAGGTGGGCTTTAGTTACCTAAAGCTCACCATTCATAACTAAATTACCAAGTTTGCGTCGACTTGAACTTCTCTAGAAGTTCTTTAAGTTGAGCTTCAATCTCAGCGTTGTAGTTACCAGTTTCATTGATTTGAGCCATTAGCTCTGCGTATGTGCTGTTTGCATAAGAAATTAGGCCAGCTTCGAAATCCATGATTTTCGCGATTTCGATGTCTTTTAGGTAGCCTTTTTCAGCAGCAAATAGCGACAGAGACATTTCAGCAACAGACATTGGTGCGTACTGTTTCTGCTTCATTAACTCTGTTACGCGCTCACCATGCTCTAATTGAGCACGTGTTGCATCGTCAAGGTCAGACGCGAACTGCGAGAACGCAGCTAATTCACGGTACTGAGCTAACGCTAGACGGATACCACCACCTAGTTTCTTAACGATTTTAGTTTGCGCTGCACCACCAACACGAGATACCGAGATACCAGCATTAACAGCTGGACGGATACCTGAGTTGAATAAGTCAGTTTCTAAGAAGATCTGACCATCGGTGATAGAGATAACGTTTGTCGGTACGAACGCAGAAACGTCGCCGCCTTGAGTTTCAATGATTGGCAATGCCGTCAATGAACCTGTTTTACCTTTCACTTCACCGTTAGTGAACTTCTCAACGTAATCAGCGTTTACACGTGATGCACGCTCTAGAAGACGTGAGTGAAGGTAGAATACGTCACCTGGGTATGCTTCACGACCAGGTGGACGCTTAAGTAATAATGAGATTTGACGGTAAGCAACAGCTTGCTTAGATAAATCATCATATACGATTAGCGCGTCTTCACCACGGTCACGGAAGTATTCACCCATAGTACAACCAGAGAATGGTGCTAAGTACTGAAGTGCCGCAGATTCAGAAGCAGATGCAACAACAACGATAGTGTTTTCTAATGCACCGTGCTCTTCTAATTTACGTACTACGTTAGCGATTGTAGATGCTTTTTGACCAACTGCAACGTACACACACTTAACGCCTGTACCTTTTTGGTTGATAATAGCATCGATTGCTAATGCAGTTTTACCAGTTTGGCGGTCACCGATCACAAGCTCACGTTGACCACGACCTACTGGGATCATCGCATCGATAGATTTATAACCAGTTTGTACTGGCTCATCTACTGATTGACGTTCGATAACGCCTGGTGCGATTTTCTCAACAGGTTCAAAACCGTCGTTGTCTAAAGCGCCTTTACCATCGATAGGTGCACCTAGTGTGTTAACAACACGACCAAGTAGACCACGACCAACAGGAACCTCTAAGATACGACCAGTTGATTTAACTTTTACGCCTTCTTTAAGGTCAGCGTAAGGACCCATTACTACTGCACCTACTGAGTCACGCTCAAGGTTTAGTGCGATAGCATAACGGTTGCCAGGAAGCTCGATCATTTCACCTTGCATACAGTCAGCAAGACCGTGGATGCGGATGATACCGTCAGTAACAGATACAATAGTACCTTCGTTACGAGCTTCACTTACAACTTCGAACTGCTCAATACGTTGTTTGATCAGATCTGAAATTTCAGTGGAATTAAGTTGCATGCTCTTTTTCCCAATTACGATTGTAGTGATGTAGCTAAGCGGGCTAATTTGCCACGTACTGAGCCGTCGATTACAGTGTCACCCGCCTTGATAATAAGGCCGCCAACCACTGTAGTATCTTCACTACAATTCAGCTTAACTTTGCGTGCGAAACGTTTTTCAAGTGCCGCTACCAATGATACTTGCTGCTCAGCAGCAAGCGGTGTTGCAGAAACCACATCAACGTCGATTTCTTTGTCGTAGTCCGCTTTTAATTCAGCGAATAACTCTGCAACAGCTGGCAGTGCAACTAAACGTCCATTTTCAGCCATCACCTTGATTAGGTTCTGACCTTGTTCGTTGAGCTGCTCTGCACAGATCTTGATAAACAGATCTGCTTTTTCAGTAGCAGTAGGCAATCCAGCTAGCGCGGCAGCGGCTTGCTCATTGCTGGCAACTTGGCCAGCAAAGAACAGCATGTCGTTCCAACTTTCAACAGTGCCTTTTTCAACGGCAAGTTCAAAAGCCGCTTTAGCGTATGGGCGAGCGATAGTAGCCAATTCAGACATGCTCATACCCTCCTAATTACAGCTCAGCGACAAGTTTTTCAACGATGTCACTGTGTGCGGCTTGATTGATTTCGCGCTCTAAAATCTTCTCAGCACCAACCACGGCCAGCGTCGCTACTTGTTTACGTAGTTCTTCTGTTACACGGTTACGCTCTGCTTCGATTTCAGAGTGCCCTTGAGCAATAATTTTTTCACGCTCTTGTTGACCACGAACAGTTTCTTCGTCAACGATAAGCGTGGCACGCTTTTTAGCTTGTTCAATGATATCAGCCGCTTGAGCTTTTGCCTCTTTAAGCTGCTCAGCAGCTTTCTTTTGCGCAAGTTCTAAGTCTTTTTCGGCTCTATCAGAGGCAGCTAAACCATCTTCGATTTTCTTCTGGCGAGCTTCAATTGCACCATTTAGTGGTGGCCATACGTATTTCATACAGAAAAGTACGAAAACCGTAAATGCAATTAATTCACCGATAAGAGTGGCTGTTAAGTTCACGACCGCTCCTCCTTAAAATAGTAAGCTGTTCAAAAAATAATATTAAAGTACGAACAACAATACCATTGCGATACCAACACCGATCATAGCTACAGCATCGATTAGACCAGCAAGGATGAACATCTTAACTTGTAATGAAGGTGCAAGTTCAGGTTGACGAGCACAAGCTTCTAGGAATTTACCACCCATGTTACCGAAGCCGATAGCAGTACCGATTGCACCGAAGCCGATAAGTAGAGCAACAGCGATATACTTAAGACCAATCATTAGTTCCATTTTTTTCTCCAAAGTTTCAATTGTAAATTAAAGTTAAAATTTAAAAGTGTATAAAATTAGTGATTATCTGAGCTTGCCATGCTTAGGTAAACGATTGTTAGCATCATGAATACGAATGCTTGCAGTACGATTACTAAGATGTGGAATACAGCCCAAATAAAGTGCAACGGTAGTTGCATTAAACCAACTGCGCCGATCAAGATGAAAATCAACTCACCAGCATATAAGTTACCGAATAAACGCAGCGCTAACGAGAACGGCTTAGCTACTAAAGCGATTGTTTCTAGTAATAAGTTACACGGGATTAAAAACACCATCGCTAGCTTGTTATTTGAGCTAAATGGGTGAAGCGTAAGTTCTGCTAAGAAACCGCCAATCCCTTTGATTTTGATTGCGTAACCGATCATCAGAATGAATACACCAATAGCAAGTGCAGCAGTCATGTTGATGTCTGTTGTTGGTACAATCTTCATGTAAACGTCGTGAGAATCCATACCAAATGCTTGTTCACCAACGAAGCCAGCGAATGCAGGTAGGAAATCAACCGGAATTAAGTCCATTAAGTTCATTAAGAACACCCAAACGAAAATCGTTAGAGCTAATGGAGCGATTAGGGCACTTTTACCGTGGTAAGTATCGCGTACGTTGTCGCCAACGAACTCAACGATCATTTCAATGAAACACTGAAATTTACCAGGTACACCGGTATTTGCTTTTTTAGCGGCACTACGGAAGATCCATAAAAATACAAGACCTAAACCGATTGACCATGCGAGGGTATCTATATTCCATGTCCAGAAACCACTGTCTGCACACGCTTTGTTGAAGGCAAGACCAGCGTCGGTCGAGCACATCTTAGCGTTAGTTAAGTGGTGCTGAATATGGCTTGATAGAGTTACTTCTTCTGCAGCCATGTTATATCCCAAAAGTTAATGATTAAAAAAAACGGGCGCAAACAATCCGCAAAATAACACCAATACATAAACACAGAAAAACGGTAACAAAATGACCGTGTAAGACTTCAGTATCAGTGCGAACAACACGATTGTTAGCATAAATTTTAATCCGTTGCCGCGCTTTAGCGAGGCATACACTTGATTTACTCGACTTGCACCCACATATCTGAATGCATAGACGGCAAATACAAAATTAGGGAGTATTGCTACAGCCCCGCCAGCAACTGCTGACTGGCCGGCATTGACTCCCCAACCTATAAAAACAACTACTGCAGCGATGAGCGCTACGATACCCTGAAGACAAATTAATTTAAATGCGGCAAGCCTATAAGGCTTTGCTAACTTATTAGTCACGTTTTATTAACCTTGTAAACGTTCAAATTGTCAGGGTATGAAAACTGGCGAAATTATACTGATTCCTACCAGTTTTGCAACTTGAGTCGACCCTTTGTAGTGCAAAAACACCACAAATGTCTCTTTTTGGACATGTTATTAATTAATGACGGGAATAGTCTTAATTTATACGGCTTAAAATGCCATCTAGTTCATCAAGTGTTGTATACGAAATAACCAGCTTTCCCTTGCCTTTTTTATTGTAGTTTATTTCTACTTTTGCGCCTAAATTTTCAGCAAGTTTTTGTTCTAACTGTTTGACATCAGGATCTTTTTCTTGCACTTCTTTTTTTGGCGCTGGTTCTAAAATAGAACGCACTAGCTTTTCGGTTTCGCGAACAGTTAACGCTTTAGCTACTGCTAGTCGTGCTGCATCTGATTGCGCTTCACCTTCAAGGCCTAATAAACAGCGTGCATGGCCCATTTCAATATCACCATGTTCTAACAATATTTTTACATCTTCATTTAAATTATTTAAGCGAAGCAAATTTGTTACTGTTGTACGAGACTTGCCAACCGCTTCGGCGACCTGTTGATGGGTAAGTTCAAACTCATTTAGCAAACGATTTAATGCAATCGCTTCTTCCATCGCATTTAAGTCTTCACGTTGAATATTTTCAATAAGTGCAATAGCTACCGCAGCTTCATCGGGTACATCTTTGATGATACACGGTACGGTGTCTAATTTTGCTAATTGTGCAGCACGCCAACGACGCTCACCTGCAATAATTTCGTATTTATCTGCACCAATTTGGCGCACAACGATTGGCTGAATAATACCTTGGGCACGAATTGAGCTGGCTAACTCTTCAAGTGCTTCTTCAGACATGTCTTTACGTGGTTGATATTTACCCGATTGTAAAAACTCTATCGCTAGCTTTTGCAGTTCACCATTTTTTTGCTCAGCAACTACCTCAGAGACTTGCTCTGGTGTGGTTGTCGCTTGTTGCTGATTATTTGCACTTTGGGCTGGTTTTGATGAACTTAATAAAGCGTCGAGTCCTCGGCCTAAACCGCGTTTTTTAGCAGACATGTTATTTTTTTACCTCGAAGTTAGGCTACTGCTGAAGATGTTTTCTCTTTTCTACGTAACATTTCGCCGGCTAGGGCTAAGTATGCTTTAGCGCCACTTGATGCACGGTCATAATACATGGCAGGGGCACCAAAGCTCGGCGCTTCTGCTAAACGGACATTACGTGGGATAACGGTACGATATACTTTATCGCCAAAATGTTGTTTTAGTTGTTCAGATACGTCATTTGCAAGGCGATTGCGCGGATCATACATGGTGCGCAAAATCCCTTCAATTGTTAACGCTGGATTTACTAACTTAGAAAGTTGCGTAATGGTATCCATTAACGCCGTTAAACCTTCAAGGGCATAGTACTCACATTGCATTGGAACTAAAATTGAATCTGCGGCAGCCATTGCATTAACAGTCAGCATATTTAGTGAAGGCGGGCAGTCAATAAAAATGAAGTCGTATTGATCTTGAATTTTTTCTAACGCATTACGTAAACGTACTTCGCGAGCAAACAATTCCATTAATTTAACTTCAGCGGCAGTCACATCACCATTAGCAGCAATTAAGTGGTACTCACCAGAGGTTTCTTTATTGATGACTTCTTCGATTGGTGTCTCTTCAATCAATAAATCGTAAATAGTCGCAACATCACCATATTTATCGACACCGCTCCCCATGGTTGCGTTACCTTGCGGATCAAGATCGATTAATAACACTTTACGCTTCGTCGCGGCCATCGATGCCGCGAGATTCACAGCGGTGGTTGTTTTACCAACACCACCTTTTTGGTTTGCTAATGCGATGACTTTTGCCACAGTGCTCTGATCCCTAGTCTTTAGATAGAATGATTAGATGTCTTTGCGCATCTAACTCAGGTACTTCCAAGCTGATTTTTTCGTCAAACTTAATACCTTTGGGTAATGAGTCTAGTTCTTCGCTCGGAAATACGCCTTTTAAAGCGATAAATTTACCTGAATGATCAATCAAGTGCGCACACCAGTCAACCATATCTTGTAAAGAGGCGAATGCACGACTTAATACACCATCTAATTTAACACTTGGTTGATATTCTTCAACTCTAGACTGCACTGGGGTTACATTTTCAAGGCCAAGTGCATGTTTTACCTGCATCAAAAAGCGTACGCGCTTACCTAAACTATCTAACAAAATAAATTGTGTATCAGGTAAGGCGATGGCTAATACGATACCCGGTAAACCAGGACCCGTACCAACATCGATGTAATGTTTGCCTTTAAGGTGTGGTGCAACAACTAAGCTATCCATAATGTGCTTAACCATCATCTCTTCAGGTAAACGAACAGAGGTTAAATTATACGCTTTGTTCCACTTGTCTAATAATTCAACATATTGCACAAGTTGTTGTTGCTGTTTTTCTGTTAGCGCAATTTCAGTTTGCGCTAACAGTGAAGTTAATTGTTGTTGTAACACTGTATTCCTCACCAACTACGCAGTCTTGCGCAGTAAGCCTTGCTTTTTCAGATAGACTAATAATAGCGAAATAGCAGCAGGGGTGATACCTGAAATACGCGATGCTTGGCCAATTGTATCTGGACGACTATCAGTAAGCTTCGCAATAACCTCATTTGATAAACCAGAAACAGTTGAATAATCAAAGTCTTTTGGTAATACAGTTTGTTCATGACGCAATTGCTTATTGATCTCGTCTTGTTGGCGAGCAATGTAACCTGCGTATTTAGTATGAATTTCAACTTGCTCAAGTGCAGCTTGGTTATCAAACTCAGAACCTAAACCATCGATCGCCATTAAATCGGTATAACGAATTTCAGGACGGCGGATCAGATCTTCAAGGCTCGCTTCACGAGTCAGTGGCGTTTTTAATAACGCATTTACTTGATCGACAGCAACGTGATCTTTGTGGATCCACGTTTCTTTTAAGCGTTGCGTTTCTTTTTCGATGATTTCCATTTTTTCGTTAAAGGCAGCCCAACGAGCATCATCAACTAAACCAAGTTCACGACCTTTTGCAGTTAAACGAATATCAGCATTGTCTTCACGAAGTAATAAACGGTATTCAGCACGGCTAGTAAACATACGGTACGGTTCTTTAGTACCTAATGTTGCTAGGTCATCAATTAGTACACCTGTGTATGCTTCATCACGGCGTGGTGTCCAAGACTCTTTTCCTTGTACTTGTAATGCCGCGTTCATACCAGCAATTAAGCCTTGCGCGCCAGCTTCTTCATAACCCGTTGTACCATTGATTTGGCCTGCGAAGAATAAACCATTAATAAACTTAGTTTCTAATGACTGTTTTAAGTCGCGCGGATCAAAGAAATCATATTCAATTGCGTAACCAGGACGACAAATATGTGCATTTTCAAAACCAGTGATTGATTGCACAATTTCAAGTTGTACATCAAACGGTAAACTCGTCGAGATACCATTTGGATATAATTCGTATGATGTTAAACCTTCTGGTTCAACAAAGATTTGATGTTTGTCTTTATCAGCAAAACGTACGATCTTATCTTCAATTGAAGGGCAGTAACGAGGACCAATACCTTCAATAACACCTGAATACATAGGTGAACGATGTAGGTTGTTGCGGATCACATCATGAGTTTTTTCATTTGTATAGGTGATGTAGCACGGGATCTGCTGTGGGTGATCTGACTGTTTACCCATAAACGAGAATACCGGCGTTGGAGTATCACCTGGCTGTTCTTGCATCTTGCTAAAATCAACAGTGCGTGCATCGATACGAGGAGGCGTGCCTGTTTTTAAGCGATCAACACGAAATGGTAATTCACGTAAGCGCTCTGCAAGTGCAATTGAAGGTGGATCACCAGCACGACCCCCTTTGAAATTCTCTAAACCAATATGGATCTGACCACCTAAGAAAGTACCTACAGTAAGTACAACTGATGGGGCACTAAAACGAAGACCCATTTGTGTTACCACACCCATTACACGATCGCCTTCAACAATCAGATCGTCACATGATTGCTGGAAGATCTTTAAATTTTCTTGATGTTGTAAAGTGTGTTGGATAGCGGCTTTATACAAAGCACGGTCAGCTTGCGCACGTGTAGCACGAACAGCAGGGCCTTTAGATGAGTTTAAAGTACGAAATTGAATACCGCCTTTATCGATTGCTTGTGCCATAGCACCACCTAGAGCATCGATCTCTTTTACTAAATGGCCTTTACCAATACCGCCAATTGCCGGGTTACAAGACATTTGACCAAGGGTATCCATATTATGAGTTAGCAATAGGGTATTCATGCCCATGCGAGCAGATGCTAATGCAGCTTCAGTACCTGCATGTCCACCACCTACAACAATAACATCAAAACGTTCGTGAAAAATCATTTATGGGATCCTACTTAATCGACCAGCAAAACTTTGTAAAGGGAGCGTATTCTACCTAGAAATTTAGAGAAGATAAATGATTAAACAGTACTCAAGATCTAAGTGGGTGATCTCTAATAATATAAAGGATCTTTTAAAGAGATCTTTTATTACTTTTACTACTAGTAACGGCTAGATCTGTTGATAATGTTTACTTTACTATTTAAAACATGATCTTAACGCAGATCTAAAGGTGTTAATATGATCGGATCTTACGGGGAACAAGCTTTGATCAAAAGGGCTATTTATACACAGGGCAATATCGAGTGGATCTTATCCAAGGGATAAACTACCTTAAAATCGCAGTTAGATCAGTGTTTATCCACAATTCGATCTAAATTATCAGTAAATTGTTGATAACTTTTAAAACACGATCATCATCGATCGGCTTAATTAAGTCCCACCGCTTCGATCCAGCTTGGCAACCAAGCTAATGCTGTGTCCTCGGGTAGTTCTTCATCAAGAATATTAAGCTCTAAGCGCGTTGCCACGCGTGTTGCACCTTTACTTGCTAATAACTCATCTAGGTTACGAGCAGCATAGTTATAGGTGTCGTAACTGGTGTCACCCAAACCGACCACACTGTAGTTTAATTCTTTTAGATCAACTTGTTGGTTAACTGATTCAATAAATGGCAATAAATTATCTGGATAGTCTCCGGCGCCATAAGTTGAAGTGCATAACAACCAGATTGTGTCTTGCTGATCAATATCATCAAATACCGGCTGCTCATGCAGCTTAACTTGGATCCCTTGTTGTTCAAGGGCTTCAGCGAGCTGTTCTGCCACGTACTCTGCCGATCCCATTTGGCTGCCAACGATGATATTTACTGATTGCATGTGTTTGATCATGTATAGAAATAAGTGGCCACATGATAACGAACTTAGGGTGTGAGTAAAGCGTTGAATTACGATCTGAATAAGTTTTTATGGTTAAAATACGTGCTTAAACTTATTTGTTTTTACAATTTGCTGTTTTTAATAGTTTTTTTAAATTTTTAGCGAGTTTAACCCTTTGATCAAGCTGTTAATAATTTTGGGGAAAGTTCTGATCAAGTTTGATTTTGTAAACTGTATAACTTTGCTAAGTTATTGATCTTTAGTCGTCGCAAAGATAAAGATTGGTTAGATCTGTGAGTCGTGCTGAGTGTGATCGTTTTGTGGATAGATCGCTTGTTGATAACGATCGGTTTGTAAATTGTGATCAATAAAATAGATCGAAAAAAACTTAAAACAGCACATATAAAGGCCGTTTTTAAGAAAATTAATTATAAAAAATGACTGTTGATCATCTGCGAACTCAAATATCAGCGATTTTTTATGATCAAATCAGCTTTCAGATCTAAAAATATCCCAAATGTGGATAACATTTTTAGCCAAACTCGATCTTAAAAGCTGTTTTGTTCAGATTTTTTTGTTTACCAAGTTAACTTTCGAGCTGAATTAAGGTGCTTTTAATTGTATTACCCACTAGATCATAGAGCGAATTACCCAATGAAAAACGTTTAGCGCCACCAGCGAAAGCCGCTTTTGCTGAGTTAAAGTTGCTCATTGCCATCACATTTAGTGGCATATCTATCGCGTTTGTTAAGCTGGTTATTTGCTCTATGTTTGTAAGGCCAGGTACAAATAGACCATCTGCACCAGCATTTTGATAGGCTTTTGCGCGTTCTAATGTTGCTTGAAAAGGGCGATCACTAACAAAGAAGGTATCGGTTCTGGCGTTGATAAATAAACTACCGAAGCCATTTTCGTTAAGTACTTTCTTTATCTCACTAATAATAGTGCATTGCTGTTCGATAGATCTCAGTGCGTTAGTGTCTTTGTTTGAGTCTTCAATGTTGATGCCTACAACCCCTAATCTTGCTAACGCTAAAACGTTTTGGCTAATTTGCTGCGGATCGTTACTGTAGCCTGACTCTATATCGACAGTGAGTGGAATGTGTATGTGTTTAGTCAAGCTTTTAACCAGCGCTAATTGAGTTTGAAAAGAGATGTTTTCACCATCCGCTAAACCTAAGCTGGCAGCAATGCCCCAGCTGGTTGTTGCTAGGGCTTTAGCCCCCGCAGCTTGAATGAATTGTGCAGAACTAAGATCCCACGCATTAGCAAGTACAAAGCCTGTTGGCTGGTGGTGTAGCTGGTGAAATTGTTGATATTTGTCCATGATGTCCTCCGTTTAATGACATCACTAGACTAATGGAAACTGAGTTTAATACTGGCTGGTTTCGGCCCTGAACCGATAATTAATTGCTGGATTAAAAATAAAAAAGAGCCTTGCGACTCTTTTTTATAATATTGATGACCGGAATTTATTTACCGATACAGAACGAACTAAAGATTTTCCCTAGCAAGTCATCAGAAGTAAATTCACCCGTTATCTCATTTAAGAACTGTTGAGTTAGGCGTAACTCTTCAGCCAAGATCTCACCAGCAATATGCATCTCTAGTTGCTCTTTACCAGTGTTTAAATGATAGGCTGCATGGTCCAGTGCATCTAAGTGACGACGGCGTGCCATAAAGCCACCTTCAGTTGCCCCTTGAAAACCTATACATGCCTTTAAGTGAGTACGAACTAACTCTATACCTTCAGCATTTTTAGCACTTAAACGGATCACAGGATATTGATCATGCTCATCCATACCGACACTTTCGCCGGAAATATCGGCTTTATTACGGATCACAGTAACACCCATTCCCTCTGGTAACTTGGCCATAAACTCCGGCCAAATATCATGAGGATCAGTGGCAGATGTGTCTGTGCCGTCTAACATAAATAGTACGCGATCGGCTTGGTTAATTTCATCCCATGCGCGTTCAATACCAATTTGCTCTACTTTATCTGGGCTTTCACGCAGGCCTGCGGTATCAATAATATGTAGTGGCATACCATCAATGTGGATATGTTCGCGTAATACGTCACGTGTTGTACCCGCTATTTCGGTAACGATAGCAGCATCACGGCCAGCTAATGCATTGAGTAAGCTTGATTTACCAGCGTTAGGGCGACCAGCAATAACAACACGCATACCTTCACGCATGATGCTACCTTGTTTAGCTTGCTGAGTTACATTATCGAGTTGCTCGATAATGGCATCAAGATCTGCGGATACTTTACCGTCTGATAAAAAGTCGATTTCTTCATCAGGAAAATCAATTGCGGCTTCAACATACATACGTAGGTGAATGACTTTCTCCACCAGCGTTTCGATGTGCTTAGAGAATTCACCTTGCAGTGATTGGAGGGCGCTTTTGGCTGCTTGTTCACTGGTTGCATTGATTAAATCAGCAATTGCCTCTGCTTGAGTTAAATCTAGCTTATCATTCATAAATGCACGCTCAGAGAACTCACCTGGCTTTGCTAAACGTACACCGTCAATTTGGCTAATTTCTTTTAATAGCATATCTAAAACGACAGGGCCGCCGTGACCTTGTAGTTCTAGTACGTCTTCGCCGGTAAATGAATTTGGCCCTTGGAAGTAAATAGCAATACCTTGGTCAAGCTGTTCACCGCTCAAGCTTTTAAATGGTACATAGTCTGCGTAACGCGTTTTAGGACAACGGCCAATAATCTGTTCTGCCACTGTTTTAGCTAAGCTACCAGAGACGCGAATAATACCAACCCCACCACGTCCTGGTGCGGTCGCTTGTGCTGCAATTGTGTCTTGATTAATCATGCGATGAAATAATGCCAATAAAAAGAATGAATGCTGGCTCTATTGTAACCTATGGCTTAATTTCATGCGAATAGCTGTTTGAGTAATGAAATAGCAAAAGTTTGATGTAAGTAATACTTTATTTAGCTTTAATTAATAATAAATCGTCATTGCAAATGATAATTATATTCATTAACATGTTGCGCATTCTTAATTGTATCCTTTTTTATTATGCGTCTTTCTGCTGTTTTTATTGCACTTGCTGCTGGTTTTTCGGGCGTTGCCCATGCTCAAACTGAAGTTTCTACTGATCAAAACGATTCTAAAGAGATCGAAAAAATAGAAGTTGTTGGCCGTGCGTTTTCTTTATATCGACCAACTGAGTCAAGTTTTGCTACTCGTACTAATACACCGTTAGAAAAAATACCTCAGTCAATTCAAATTTTGCCGCAGGAGCTGATTAATGATCAGGCTGCTCGCCAAATTACCGACCTTTATAGCAATATTGCTGGTGTTAATGCCTTTAGTTATTCCGGCGTGACATTTCGTGGTTTTCGCCAAGATGAGATTTTATATGATGGCGTAAAGGGCGACCCTTTCAATGGTTTTGCTGTGCCGCAGTTATTTAATATCGAACAAGTTGCGGTTTTAAAAGGCCCTGCTGGCGCTATTTATGGTAGCGGTAATCCGGGCGGTATTATTAACTATGTAACTAAGAAGCCTAAATTCACCAGTGAGCACAGTATTGAAGTTGAAGTGGGTAATGATGATTTCTTCAGTGGTGCATTAGAAAGCACTGGAACGCTGAGTGAATCACTTGATAACCATGCTTATCGTGTTGGTATCTACCGTGATACTGAAAAACCATTCCGTGCAAATACTAGCAGCGATAATACCATTGTTGATCTTGGATATACGTGGCTTATAAATAGTGCAACTGAATTAACCACGCAGTATACCTATATAGAGCAGGAGTTGGGTGGGGCACGTTTACGTGGTGTCCCTGCTGATGATAATGGCAATTTTCTAACTGACATTAGCTGGAACCATAACGAGGCAACAGACTTTCAAAATGTTGAAGCGCATGTTTATCAGGCGACTTTAAAACACGATTTTAATGATGTTTGGCGTACAGATGTCACGGCACGCTATTTTGATAACAAAGAAGTGCAAAACTACCATGAGCCAAGAGGTCTAGTAGATACTAACGGTGATGGAATTGTTGATTGGAGTCATCGCGAGTTTCGTGATCAAGTACGTGAGAACAACGGCTTTAGTTTAACTGCCAATGCGATTGCGGAGTTTGCATTTGCCGACATGCAGCATCAAGTACTGTTTGGTAGTGACTGGTATGAACATGATTTTGAAAGTGTTTACCGTACAGCTACGCAGCAAAGTAAAGGTGGTCCAGTTCCTGGTCTTGATCTTAACGATCCTGAATATGGTTTAACCTCTGCCGATGATTATGATCTTGATAGTATTACACCAAGGCTTGGGAAAACGAATAGCACCCGCTTTGGCGCGTACTTGCAAGATCAGCTCGATATCACCGCTAATTGGAGCGTCACAGCTGGCTTAAGATATGACCGTTTTGAAGATAAAGATCTGTTAAATCAAACCGAGTTTTCTGATAGCGATTTAACTTACCGCATTGGTACCAGCTATAACATTAACAATATGTTCTTCCCTTATGCACTGCATGGCACTGGGTTTGTGCCGCAAAGTGCCAGTGATCAAGAAACTGCGAAGGGTGGCCCTTTCTCGCCAGAGACTAGCCGTATTAATGAGTTAGGTTTAAGAACCAAATTATTAGATGACACGCTTGCTGTTAATATGGCTATGTACGATATTGTCCGCGAAAATATTCTTCAACCTAGCTTATTAGGTGATGTTGCGGGTGATGGTGTTGATGACTTAGTTGCCGTTGGTGAAGTACAAAGTAAAGGTTTTGAACTTGAAGTAGTGGGTGACATCACTGAGCGTTGGGTGGTTACTGCAAGCTATGCCTATAATGATACCCGTATTACTAAAGCAAACGACAGCATTCGTAACCAAATTCCTGATAGCGATAAATTTGCCAACGCGCCGCAAAATACCCTAGGTATCTGGACACGCTATGAGTTACCTAGCTTATCGTCATCTATTTCTGCGGGTTTAGATTATGTTGATGAACAGCTTAGTTTAGGTGGCCAACGCGTTAAACCTTATACGATTTACAATATGGCATGGCAAACAACAGTTGATAACTGGCAATGGCAGTTATCAGTTAAAAACCTGTTTGATAAAGAATACGCAAGCAGTGGCTTTATTGAGCGAACAGGGCACTTTCCTGGTGAACCACGCCGTGTCTATTTAAGTGCTAAATACAGCTTTTAATGGTGGCGTGTGAACGCTAAAAGTTGGTTTAATTTACATTCCTGGGCAGGACTCTTTGTTGGAGTCCTGCTTTTTGTTACCTGCGTATCGGGGACACTCGCTACGTTAAGTCATGAACTCGAATACTTAACAGACGCTAAGTATCGTGCTTTATCTTCTTCAGCCTCGACTAACTATCAGGCTATCGAAAACACCCTAAATAAGCATTATCCACAGGGTCAATTACTTTATATCCAACGTCATAAACAAGATTACCTTGCCACTGAAGCGGCTCTTAAAGTCGGTGATTCATTTCGTTTTGTTTATTTAGATGCTGCAACGGGCCGCTTACTTGGTGAAGGAGAGTGGGCGCGGATATCGCGGTTTTTACGTAATTGGCATATGAATTTGTCGATGGGCTGGACGGGTAAATTAATCGTCACCAGTTTGAGTATGTTACTCGTTATTTTATTGGTTTCGAGTTTTTATGTGTATCGGCGCTGGTGGCAAGGTTTTATGAAAAAGCCTGCTGCGCTTAGTCTTGATAAACGCAGTAGTTGGGCTGATTGGCACAAACTGTTAGGGCTTTGGAGTTTATGGTTTATCGTAGTGATGGCCATTACAGGTGTTTGGTATCTGGTAGAGCATGGGCTGCAAACAGCTAAAGTGTCGCATACTGTTTCTGCGTCACAAGCGGTAAGTGAGTTTAAAAAACAAAGCCCTCGTAAAGATATATCGCCAATTAGCTTAACTGCAGCTTATGAAGCCGCTCAACAGGCGTTTCCGAGCCTTGATATTCGCTATATTCGTTATCCAAATAAAGCGGATCAGCCTATTGAAGTGCGTGGTTATAACGATGATATTTTACTGCGTCTGCGTGCTAACCGTGTTTATTTAAAACCAAGCTCGGGTGAGTTACTAGGTATACAAATAGGCGAACAATTACCTATTGTAGCCCGAATTTCAGATACCGCTGATCCGCTGCACTTTGGTAACTTTGCAGGAGTTGGTACTAAACTTATTTGGGGGTTATTTGGTGCATTGATGAGCTTTATAAGTGCTGCTGGCATGTATATGAGTTGGCTTAGGGTTAAGCGTAAAACAACAGCTGTAAAGTGGCTTGGAGTATCTGGGGGGATTGCAATCGGTTTGGTGGTTGCTTCGCTACTAACAACAAGTTTGAGCTTTACTGAGCGTAGTGTGCCTAATCAGGTATATTCTCCTATCCTCGGTTAAATTTTTTCAGGTATTAAAAAAGGCGCTAATTAGCGCCTTTTTTGTTGGGTTAAGAGTTTAGCCTCTTACCTTAATACCTTTTTTCTCCATACCGCGGTAGATGATGAGCATCTGTGCGATTGAGATAAGGTTCGATACTAACCAGTAAAGTACTAGGCCAGATGGGAACCATAAGAAGAAAATTGAGAATACTACTGGCATAAAGGTCATCATTTTTTGCTGCATAGGATCAGTAACTGTCATAGGTTGCAGCTTTTGAGTGATGAACATACTTAAACCAAATAAAACCGGTAATACGTAGTATGGGTCCATTGCTGATAAGTCATTTAACCATAAAATGAATTCAGCATGACGTAGCTCAGTTGATTCTAAGAATACGTAGAATAATGCTAAGAAGATTGGCATTTGTAGTAACAGTGGGAAACAGCCACCCATAGGGTTCACTTTTTCTTTGCGGTACATTTCCATCATCGCTTGACCGAATTTTTGACGGTCATCACCATACTTCTCTTTTAGTGCAGCCATTTTAGGCTGTAAGGCACGCATCTTCGCCATTGACGTGTATTGTGCTTTAGTAAGCGGGTACATTGCTGTTTTAACGATAACCGTGATTGCAATGATAGCTAGACCCCAGTTACCTAGGATGCTGTGTAACCACTTAAGTAGTACGAATAATGGTTGTGAGATAAACCACAACCAACCATAGTCTACAGTTAGGTCTAAGTCTGGGTGAATCGCTTCTAGTACATCAGACTCTTTCGGGCCCATGTAGTAAGTAGAAGTAAGTGTCGCTTGCGTACCTGCTTGTACGTTAACTGCTTCACCCTTAGTACCAATAATTGCCGCATTACCAGCTACTAACTTGCTGTAAAGGGTATTTTGTTGATCTTGCTTAGGTACCCATGCACTTACAAAGTAGTGTTGAATAAAAGCAATGTAGCCACCAGCTGTGGTGATGTTAAGGTTTTTATCAGCCATATCTGAGAAGCTATACTTTTCGTATGGCTCTTCTTCAGTACCGTATGCTGCACCTAAGTAGTTTTGATCTACTAAGCTACCTTTTTCTTGTACTGTGCGTTTTACTTGCGTGTATAACTGAACTTGAATTGGGTCAGCTGTTACGTTGTTTACTGTGTACTCTAAACCTACAGCGTAGTCGCCTTTTTTGAAGATATAGGTTTTAGTAAACGTCACACCTTTGCTGTCGGTAAACTCAAGTGGTACACGCAGTTCATCACCATTTAAAGTGAACGCTTTTTGAGTGGTTTTATAAACAGGACGGCCAGCAACAGTTGCATCTGGGCCATTTAAACCAATTAAGCCACTTTGTGAGAAGTATTGGTTGCCATCAAACTCACCAAGTAGCATGAAAGGGGTATCACTGCCTTTTGTCTCTTCGTACTGAAGTAGGTCTGCTTCAATAATGTCACCACCACGGGTGTCAATTTTAACAGTGTATACATCAGTTGTTACATCGATAACTGAGCGCTTTGCTGTTGTAGCAGCTGGTACTTCACCGTCAGATGATGCTGGAATAAAGTCATCAGATTCTGGTGTAGTTGCGCCTAGTGTTTGTGTTGTGGCACTTGGATCAGCTTTTGGTGCATTGTAGTCGTTATTCCATTCTTGGAATAATAAAAACGACACAAGCATCAAGCCGATTAATAAAAACGTGCGTTGCGATTCCATAACAGCTCTTATTTCTCGTGTTGGTGGTTAATATGATTTTTAGCCGGTACGGGATCATCCCCACCAGCATGTAAAGGATGGCATTTTAATATGCGTTTAACAGCTAACCAACTGCCTTTTACACTTCCGTGCAAATTAATTGCTTGAATTGCGTAACTAGAGCAAGTTGGATTAAAACGACAATGCGGGCCTAATAACGGGCTTATCCATTTTTGATAGCCTCGAATTAACATGACTAAACAGCGCTTTGGAATAGCAACAAGTGGTTTAAGTAACCTCATGATGTGTCAGCCCCTGCGTTAATTTAGTCAATGGATACCATGAATTTAAATTCCTAGCGAAGAATTTTAAATGCATGATTAAAAGGTGAGCTAAAGATACCTTAATTAAGCCTGTAATTCTATTGCTATCAAGCTTGATTATTAGAATTAGCTGATTTCTTGGGGCGTTTTTTGAATGGTGGTGGTTTTGGCGCACCTGGCTTGCAGCGCTCATTTATTTTTCGCCACAATTTATTCAGTTGTTTTGTCAGCTCTTCGTTTGACTGTTCATCTATACCACTTTTAACCATAAGCACAATATCAATGTTATCGAGTTTATGTTGATTTAAACGGAAACTTTCGCGAGCAAGTCGTTTAATTCGATTACGTTGACAGGCTTTTTTAACGCGTTTTTTGGCGACCGTAAGACCTAATCGAGGATTAGTTTGGTCATTGCGTTTAGCTAATAGGGTAAAGAAAGGAGTCGCAGCGCGTGCTGGTTCATTAAAGATTCGAGAGTAATGCGAGGGAGTTAACAGACGTAACTCCCTGCTGAAGCTAAAGTCTTCCACTTATATATTAAGCAGAAAGAACTTTACGGCCTTTAGCACGACGACGAGCTAATACTTTACGGCCATTTGCTGTTGCCATACGAGCACGGAAACCGTGTGTACGTTTGCGTTTTAAAACGCTAGGTTGAAAAGTTCTTTTCATAACAATTCCATCCGATCGGTTAAGGTTAAAACATCCTATGCAGGTCGCGATCCTGGCACAGGTGCCATTGCGAGCGCGAGATATTATAGATGAAGACAACAAAAGTCAATCATTAAAACGCTGCAGAGGCCGTAATTATAAAGGATCTTATTTCGTGATCATATAGGATCATCATAAATAAGAAGTTTTCCACAGCCTCTGTATAAAAAGTGAATAAAAGCTTGGGAAAAGCGAATTCGATCGTAGAATTTGATCGCGATCTGCCCCTTAATTTGCTATGATCACTATTCGGAGTTAAAAAATATTTTATATAATAATCAATGGTTTATTATTTTCTTTGTGCGAGATCATATTTTAAATAAAAATCAATCTTGTACTTGTGGATAAAGTACCTTCATAATAGTCGGTCTTGGCCAGAAATATTGGTCAAATATTAGCAATAAATGTTTGATTTTCCATCATTAAAGATGAACGGGAATAATAATTAAATCTCTGGGAG
>NZ_JAKGBG010000059.1:0-27261 GCF_021532595.1 Pseudoalteromonas sp. OFAV1 | reverse complement strand
TTATTGGTTATGTTTGCGCTGTGGCGATGATCGCTCTTTGCCTCTAGTCATAAGGTAAATAGTTAAAAACCACAAAGCAAGCGGCTTAAATAAGGCGCTTGCTTTAGGGTCTTAAGTTGCTACAGCTTATTTAGAACTGACTTTAACTTTCTCAATTAAATCATTAGCTTGATAGTTTTCGTCTAAGGAAAAATCGAGTTGCACTAGGGCGTTTTTAAAGCCAGATTCAGATGGCGCATATTGCCATTGTTTTAATGCTCTTTTCGCTTCTCGATTGAAAACATCTTCAGGCTCTGCACTTACCACACTAATATTGCTGGTGGCGCCGCTTGGTAAAATATCGTATTTCAAAACGACTGAACCGCTAATGCCTTGCTCCGCAGCTTGAATTGGGTATATCGGTTCTACGCGCATAACCGCTTGATAGTCTTTTGTCTTTTCAACTGACATTGGCTGTTTTGCAATGGCAAAGCTGCTAAGCATGCCCGCTGTAAAAATAACTAATGCTGTTTTTGCGATAAATGAGCTGTTGTCGATCTGCTTTATTTGATTTAGACGTTGTAACATGGTGTTTTTATCTCCGTATTGTGAATAAGCCATTAAGCCTGTTCTGCTAAAGCTTGCACAGTGCACTAATGCCTTACTGTATAAAATTCGTTGCTCTGTCGATTTATTTTTGAGTACCTGCTCATCACATGAAAGCTCTTGAATACGGCGCAGGCTTGCATAGCCAAGCCAAGCGATTGGGTTAAACCACTGCACAATAGTGGCACTCAAAGCAATGGCATTAATCAGATTGTCTTTACGTTTAATGTGCACAGATTCATGCTCTAAAATAAGCGCTAAAGCATGGTTATCGTAGTGGCTTTGATAGTTTGTAGGCAGCACTAGCTTGGTATTTATAACGCCTACAACCATAGGTGAGCTCACCTGTTTGCTTTGGTATAAGCGCATACTTTGGCTGGTGTGATGAACAACCGTAATTGGCTCTAGTTGCAGTTTCGCTAAAAAACGATAATGAAAGTACACGGCAGTGATCAGCATAGTAGCCGTAATAAAGCCATAAATAGCGAACCACGTTAGCGTAAATTGCGGCATTATTGCTGTGTTTGGCGTAATGGTCAGCTTACTGATAAAGTCGTTTTGTATCGGCTTTAAGTGGTTTGGCAGGTTCGCTAACAGTAAGCTAATAGGTAGTAGTGCCCACAGCGTATAAACCAAGCGCGCTGATAACTGGCTCAATAATTTTCGCTCTAGCAGCAATAAAAACAAAATTGCAGATGAGATCAAAAGCTGTTGTTCTAACAGCCAATTAAAAAATGCATCTAACATAACAAAGCCTTACTTTTGCTGTTTTTCCCAATCATCAATGACTTTTTTTAGCTCATCAATATCATGTTGCGAGAGTTGCTCTGATTTAGCAAAACCACTCACCAATGGCGCAATACGGCCATTAAAAAAGCGTTCAATAAAGCTTTGGCTTTCTTTTAAAGTGTATTCTTCACGGGCAATGCAAGGGGTGTAGTTATATTGGCGACCTTGTTTCTCGAAGCTTAGTGCGCCTTTTTTAACTAAACGGCTTAGTAGCGTTTTAATGGTTTTTTCGTGCCATTCTTTATCGTCACTTAAACGTGCAATTACTTCACTAGCCGTGGCTGGGTAGCCAAGCCATACCGCATCTAATACTTCGAATTCAGCTTTAGAAAGTTCAATCATTTTTATGCCTACAGATGTAATCTTTAATTAAGGATTACACGCGTAATCAATTAATGCAAACTTTTTTGTTAGAGAATGTCACTTTTTTTGATACTGACTATCTGTCCTTCGGGCAAATTTAACGTGGTTAGTGATAGCTGTGCGATATCTGTGCGGAAAAGGTCGATGACTTTATAGCCACAAAAACGTGCCATTTTACGTATTTGCCGGTTTAAACCTTGTTTTAATACGATGCAAAACTGCGTTTCGTTGACTTGGGTCACTTCACAAGGGAGGGTTATTTGTTTATCTACAGGCACACCGTTTGCCATTTTTTGACAAAAATCACTATCGAGAGGTTTATCTACGGTGACTAAATAGCGTTTGGGTTGATGGTAATCAGGGTGGATCAGTTGATTACAAAATTCACCGTCATTGGTCAAAATTAACAACCCACGAGAGTCCTTGTCGAGCCGGCCAATTGGATAAACCCGAGTGGTTTTAGGCAGGCTATGGATAAGGCTTGCTGGGTCTGCAGCATTTAATTTGCAATCTATACCAACAGGCTTGTGATACGCAAAGTAGGTGAGTGGTGCTTTAGTTGAAATTTTTTCGCCAAGTACAATTACATCATCTTGTTCATTAACATGATCTATATGATTTGCAGCACGACCATTTACTGTTACCTCACCTTGGTCAATCAAGCGCGATGCTTGCTTTCGTGAGCAGACACCTGCATGGGCAATAAATTTGGCGAGTCGCACTTTTTCAGTCATGGATGCTTTTTGTACAATTAATTTGATCACAGTATACCAAAATCACGTATAAATGGTTCCACCACCAAAGAGGAACGCACATGCCTATCAAGTTATCAGAGCTTGCAGATCATCAGCCACTGCAAAAAGTTATCCTTCATTCGTTGGAAATGGCGCTGTATCAAGTGTCTGTGGTAATTAATAACGTTGAGTATTATGTTACTGATGAGAAAGGTGAATTTATACGAGATCTCAGTCCGTTGCATATTCAAAAGCGCCTAGATCATTTAAGTTACGGAGATATGGTTTTACGCCACACCAGTGCTTATGACGAAATGTGCGGTCAGCCAGAAAAGTTGGCCAGCAATATGCTCGAAGTACCCTATGGTAAGAACCACTTATACTGATTAACGATATAAGCGTATACTGAGTCATAACATTTTATATACCCAAACCACCTCAAGATGCGAGTTTCAGTTGGAATTAAATGCGATTTAGGCAAGGCATTGATTGCAAGTAATAGTGGTTCTATTGTTAAAATCAATAACGCAGTATAAATTGCATTTAAACCAACCCTTTGGGCGCTTCACAGGCACTTACTCTCATCGTTGTTACTTCTTAAAAGGGACTGCCATTCTTGCAAAGTAACGCCTTGATATTAAGCACCTGTGAAACGCTGAATTCTGCATCTTGAGGTGGCTTGGGTATATATACTATGTATCAATTAAAAAGTGATGACTCAGCTGACTTAAATAACCAGCTAAGAGAACATGTTGTTGCCTACAATGCGGCACATTTTAATGCTGAACGTATCCCCGTTGGTTTTAAGTTTGTTAATAAGCATAACACCGTTGTGGCGGGTATTCATGGCCAAGTATTTGGTAACTGGCTGCTAATTAGTTGGCTTTGGTGTGATGATAAAACGCGTGGTAAAGGGCTTGCAACCCGCTTACTAACGGAATTAGAGAGCAAAGCTAAAGCGCTTGGCGCAAACACAGCACAACTCGATACACTCGATTTCCAAGCCAAACCCTTTTACGAAAAAAACGGCTACCAAGTTAAATATGAAATGAGTAATTACCCACTCGATGGTTGCCGTTATTTTATGGAAAAATCTTTGTTTACTTAGCTTTCAGTACTTCTTGCTCGGTAAAAGTAACTCCTAAAAAAGGAGTTGCTTCAGGAGCAAGCATAAAGGTGCGAATGTTCATGTGGTCTTGCCCTTCAGGATTCTTCAGTACATCATCACGATAAAACGCGCCAAAACAATCTAGGGTATTTTGTTTGCTTAGTTGGTTAAGTTTTGCAAAGGCGAAAATTTTACATGAGCCATTATTTTCATTTGCTGCACTGATCAATCCATGATTGTTAAAGCCACTAGGAGTGAAATGGTAGTTACTCTCTATCACAGCCATTGTATCCTTAAACTCTAACTGCTGTGGCGTGTTAGCTAATTTCGATAAGAAATCGTTAAGTGTCATTACCTGTCCTTAATAGTTATCTTTTATCAACTCTAACTCATTCACTTGTTGATTGATATTAAACTTAAAATTCTCTAAGAAGTTCATACCTAGCAAACCATAACTGCCATGACTTTTAAGTACTAGAACATCGAAGTTATAGAGCCGCTGTTGACCGATTTGAAAAGAGTGTACTTGATAATGCTGCGCTTCAACGAGTCCATTTGCGGTATTTACTTGCATAGTACCAAGATAATGGGCGGGTTCTTTTAGTTGTTCTAGCAGTGATTGCGTTAATACCGTAAAGCTTGCGCCAGTGTCTATCATTAGCTTAGCGTCGGTATCGTCATTGATTATGCTATTAACTAAATAATGTGAGCCATGTGGGATGAGAGGCACAACCTCAACCCCTGCTAATGCTTGCTGTATCAAACGATATAATTCGTCAGCTTCTTGCTTATGCTCATGGTTTTCAGGAAGTTGCTCAAGCGCAATTTGGCTTGCGACTAAGTCACCTAGGTGAAAATAAGCCTGCGCTTGAACTAATAAATAAAAGGTGTTTTGCGGCATATAATCTAGCCATTGTTGGCTGTGATTGAGAAGTTCTTGCCAGTTTTGTTCTTCAATCAATGACTCTGCTTTTAACTTTGTTAGCTCCGAAATTCTCTTCGCGAATCGCGCTTGCTTACTTTTTCCAAGCTGATTATGTAAAGCCATTAAACTAATAATTCCCTGTTGAACATGGCCCTGATTGATCATTCGTTTTGCATCGAGTTCTAACATTGATACATCATAAGGGTGACTATTCAAAAAGGCAGTTAAAAATTGCTCGCTAAGTTCGTCATCATGGTGGGATAGCCAAGACTCAAGTTGCTGTTGCCAAGCACGCTTTAATTGCAGTGCAAAGCTTGGGTTATTTTCTAAAAGTTGCGTGTACTCAAGAACTGCTTCATCAAATAGATTATTGCGAAATAAGGCGACTGCATGTTGAAACTTCTCTGGCAACCTAGTTACTTTACTGGGCTTTATAACAGTGTTTTTTCAGTTAGCTTCTCAGCTGATCGTTTATAATTATCATATTGCCATAGGAAATAGCCATTAAGGCTAAGAGAGCACACGAGTAGTAACTTTAGTAGATAATTCACTTGTGCCTTCGCCTTACTTAACTAATTAATTTTCCATACGAGAAGTGTAGGCATATTTAAATTTAACACTGCCATGTATCTTCCATACTTTATTAAGCATAAAACAAATTACAAAAATTGGTTACTTTTTAACTAAATGATTCAATAAAAAGATATCGTTAATTTCGATGTCAGCTAATCCCTTGTATTTGTAATTTGCTGCCTGATTATTCAACCAAACACTTTGACAGCCAGCGTTATTTGCACCTTGAACATCTGTGTCGAGACTATCGCCAATATGCAAAATCTCTTTGTGAGCTACATTTAGCTTTTCTGCTGCAATGTCGAATAAGCCGGGATGGGGCTTCGCTTTACCATGAGGGCCTGCCTGTAAGACAAGTTCGAATACCCCTTTGAGGTTAAACTTGTCGACTTCGACATTGCCATTGGTTATTGCTATTAAGCGAAATTGTTTGCTGAGAGCTTTTAATAGCCCTAACACTTCTTTTGATACAGTAATTTGGCTGCGAGCATCAGCAAATGCTTGATAGGCGTTGTTAGCATGTTGTTGTGCTAAATCATTTTTAAACCCCAGATCGTGCATGGCATAGAGTAGTGCCGCACGTCGCCAGCGAGTCACATCGTCAATGAGGCTTGGATCTAGCGCTAAGGCTTTGTCACGACAATAAAGCCAATACTGCGTGTCATTAGTTGGCCATTCTGGCAGCTTTGCTAAATAATCAGCTTGCGCTTGTAAAGCTGATTTTATAATCGGATGGTTGTTATAAAGTGTGTCATCTAAATCAAAACTTAAAACAGTAACAGGTGATAAAGCACGGTTAAAACGGATCATAATTACTAAGTATTACTCTGGAGTTGAGCGCTTTTTAGCGCGTGGATGAGTGTTATCATAAACTTTGGCTAGATGCTGAAAATCAAGGTGTGTATACACTTGTGTTGCCGATAAACTGCTGTGCCCTAATAGTTCCTGAACGGCACGTAGATCACCAGAAGATTCTAAAATATGCGAAGCAAATGAGTGGCGAAGTTTATGAGGATGAACTTGCGAGCTGATCCCTTGTTTTATTCCCCACTCTTGCATACGGAGGCGGACTTGACGAACTGAAATGCGTTTTTTTTGGCTGCTCAAAAAAATAGCCGTTTCATCTGGGTGTGCAAATTGTGGACGAATTTTTAACCAAGACTTTAAAGCGTTTAATGCTTTGCTACCTACTGGCAATAAACGTTCTTTATTGCCTTTACCGCGCACTAAAATTTCACCTTCAGTGGTATTTATATCTTGTATGTTAGCGCCAACTAACTCGCTAATCCTTAACCCTGATGAATACATCAATTCCATCATTGCTTTGTCACGTATTGTTAGTGGTTCTTCACCTTCTAGTTCTAATAGCTTTGCCATTTGATCAACGTCTAAATTTTTAGGCAATGGCTTGGAAAACTTTGGCCCTTTTATAGCCTCAGCTGGGTTATGGTAGTGAACGTGATTTTCAATCTTTTTAGTTTTAAGAAACTTGTAGAGGCTACGAATGCAACTAAGCTTTAAGCTAATTGTGCGGCCACTCAGTTGTTTGCCTCGTAGTTGCATACTGTAACGGCGAATATGCTCACCTTGAACAGCAAACCAGTTTTCACAGAGTTTACTAAAGTATAATGCTGCAAAGCCTAATTGACTTGTGTATTGGTTGACTGTGTGTGCTGAGTATTGCTTTTCGTAGCGTAAATAATCTGCAAAAAGTTGGATAGGTGTGCGCCAAGCATCACTTAATTCATCAATATTTGGCGTCGTCACATCGCTCATGCAAGTTCCAATAACCGCAGTTGCAATGAGCGAACAAACTCAAGTACGAAAAAGCTATCTTTAGCGGGCTCAAAGTGGTTTACATCATGACTACCAAACGCCAATATGGCGACAGGATGTGCGGTGTTTCCGATCAGGTAAAGGGCAGTTGACTGTATTGAACCAGAAAATAGTAAATCGCATTCTTGTTGGTTGATACGACCTAAATAAATGCCATCGTTTTGTAGTCGATGAGTTATTAAATCATCAAACTTCTTTTCATATTTCATTAAGTGACATTCATTAATTAGTGGGTTGGTACATATAATGTTACGCAGATTGATGGCGAGCGTTTTAAAGTCGTAATTAGTCCATAGTTGGCGATGACATTCGCTGAACAGGCGGTAGATTAATTCGTTTTCTTTTGCTTGCTCAAGAAGTTGATCAATCTTATTTTTCAAAAATGTATTATGTTCACGGAGCTGGCGGTGTTGAATATGAACAAGTGAGGTTGCTCCAGCAGCTTGTTGATGCAGTTCAATGTCAGCAAGTAACTCTGGCTGTTTAATGAAAAAATCAGGGTTTTCAGTTAGGTATTGTGCAATTTGTTGTTCTGTTAGTTTGCTCATAATGCCACTTGTCCATCAAAAACATGTTCAGCAGGGCCAGTCATTCTTACTGGATGTCCTTCACCTTGCCAGCGAACTTGCAAGCTTCCACCGGGTAAATCTACTTGCACTGTGTTGGCAAGCTTATTTTGTACTTGACCAATAACGACAGCTGCACAGGCACCTGTTCCACATGCTAAGGTTTCGCTTACACCTCGCTCCCAGACTCTAAGTTTAATATGATCTTGAGAAATTACCTGCATAAAACCAACATTGGCTCGTTGTGGAAAACGCTCGTGATTTTCAAGCAGTGGCCCTAAAGTGTTCACTTCGGCGGTATGAATATCATCGACTTCTAACACGCAGTGTGGATTACCCATAGAAACTGCACCACTGAAAACCGTGTGCTCTTCTGTGCGGATAATATAGGTCAACTCACGTTTACTGGCTTTTAATGGTATTTTGTTTGGTTCAAAGTTTGGGTGGCCCATGTTGACCGTAACTTGGCCATCTTTTTCAATGTATAAAGTCAAGTTACCTGATTTAGTTGAAACCGAAATTTTATGCTTGTTAGTGAGACCTTTCATGCGCACAAAACGGGCAAAACAACGAGCACCGTTGCCACATTGTTCTACTTCGTTACCGTCAGCATTGAAAATTCGGTAATGAAAATCTAAATCTGGAGAATAAGGGGCTTCAACCATGAGTAGTTGGTCAAAGCCTATGCCGAAATGGCGATCTGCCAGTTTCTTTATTTGGTCACGAGATAAGAAAACATTTTGAGTGATGTTATCAATAACGACAAAGTCATTACCTAGGCCGTGCATTTTTGAGAAATTAACTAACATAACGCTCTAATTCAGGATTGCTCTGAGCTAATCATGCCACAGAGCTGCCCGGTTATAAAAACGTTTATGGTAAAATTTTCTCGCCTTGCCATAGGCTTTCTAAGGTTTCACGTTGACGAATTAAATGACTTTGTTGGCCATCCACCATAATTTCCGCAACACGAGGGCGCGAGTTATAGTTTGAGCTCATGGTAAAACCATATGCGCCTGCACTGCGCTGTGCCAATAAGTCGCCTGCTTGAAGTGCTAGTTGACGATCTTTACCTAAGAAGTCTCCGGTTTCACAAACTGGGCCTACAATATCGTAGTTGTGAGTTGGCGTATCATCTTTACGAGGTTCAACCGGCACAATATTTTGCCAAGCCTGATAAAGAGATGGGCGAAGCATATCGTTCATACCCGCATCAACAATAGCAAAATACTTGTCTTGGTTTTGCTTAATAAACTCAACTTTGGTGACTAATATGCCGGCGTTGGCAGCAATTGCACGGCCAGGCTCAAAAATTAGTTCCAAGTCTTGATAATCAGTTAAGCGAGCGGTGATTTTGTCTACATATTCACTTGGGTGAGGTGGCGTTTCGCCGTTATAAGGCACACCCAATCCGCCACCAATATCAAGGTGTGAAAGTGTTATGCCAACGGCTTTTAATTCTTCGATAAGAGTTAGTACTTTTTCAAGTGCAGCTAAAAAAGGTTTAATTTCTGTTAGCTGCGAACCAATGTGGCAATCGACACCGGTAATTTTTAAACCCGGTAATGATGCCGCATGTTGGTAAACCGTCACTGCAGTTTGAATATCAATACCAAATTTATTCTCTTTTAGACCTGTTGAGATATAAGGATGCGTTTTAGCATCAATATCAGGGTTAACACGAATCGAAATAGGTGCCACAAGGTTTAGTGACGTCGCCACCTCAGAAATACGCTCAAGCTCTGCGACAGATTCAACGTTAAAACACTTGATCCCCAATTTAAGTGCATACGTTATTTCATCAGCGGTTTTTGCAACGCCAGAAAATACCACTTTACTGGCATCTCCACCTGCTTCGATAACGCGTGCAAGCTCACCTTTCGACACGATGTCAAAGCCAGAGCCAAGACGGGCTAAAATATTGAGCACGGCAATATTTGAGTTGGCTTTTACGGCATAACACACCAAGCTTTTATGTGACTTTGCTGCATCAGCAAAGGCACGGTAATGGCGCTCAAATGTTTTACGCGAATAGATATAACACGGTGTACCGTATTGTTCTGCCAGCTCTTTGACAGCGATGTCTTCAGCGAACAGCTGATTATTATTGTAGTTAAAAAAGTCCATCTATTGGTCCTGTTTTTGCTCTGGTTGTTCGGATGGATCAGCCTGTGGCTGAGATTCTTTAGGCTGTGCAGTATCATCTGGTAGATAAAGAGCACCACTTTGTCCACATCCTGCTAGGGTTAGAAGTAGGGCGCTAAGTGGTAAGATTGTTTTTAATTTTTGGCTATGAGTCTCTTTCATTAGATTAATACGATTGCTGGCTTTATAATCGCAGAGTAACAGAATATTTAAAAAATGCAGCTATTCGCGGATGAATTTATTCCTGTTACACTTGTTGTACACAATCTGCCCCCAGATCTAGGCTTAAAGCCAGTTAAAGGACATTAAAATGACTGATCATGAATACCACACACTAGCCGATGCATTAATGCTAACTATTGAAGAGCAAATCGATGAATGTGATGCCGACTTAGATTATGAATCAGCGTCAGGTATTTTAGAAATCATCTTCCCAGATCGCAGTAAAATAGTGATCAACAAGCAAGCACCACTTCATCAAGTGTGGGTTGCGACGAAATTTAATGGTCACCATTTTGAACTACGCGATGATAAGTGGATTGATAACCGCTCGGGTTCTGAGTTTTGGCAATTTATGTGTGATGCAGCAACACGTCAAGCGGGCCAACCTATTGAGTGGCGCTCAGAACTATGAGTTTAGAGTTTGTCGAATACCCAGCACAGAGTGACCACAAAGCAACTGTTATTTGGTTACATGGGTTAGGTGATTCTGGTGATGGTTTTGCGCCAGTTGCACCACAGCTAGCACTTCCAGCTGAGCTTGGGGTGCGTTTCGTATTTCCGCATGCACCTGTGCAACCGGTCACCATTAATGGTGGTATGGCAATGCGCTCTTGGTACGATATTAAATCGATGGATTTAGATAAACGTGCTGATGAACAAGGTGTGCGTGACTCGGCTGCAAAAGTGGCTGAGCTTATTGACCAAGAAATTGCAAAAGGGATTGCTGCAAACAAAATTATTCTTGCAGGTTTTTCGCAAGGAGGGGTGGTATCGCTACACTTAGCGCCGCGACTCGATTATAAATTAGCGGGTGTAATGGCACTATCAACTTACATGTGTGTACCAGCTAAATTAGCCGATGAAACCAAGCAACAAGGGTTAAATATATTTATGGCACATGGTCGATTTGACGATGTGGTACCGCATAGTGCTGGCAGGCAAGCATTTACTGTACTTAGCGCTAATAACATGGAAGTAAGCTGGCAAGACTATCCGATGGCGCATCAAGTTTGTGGTGAAGAACTTATGGCTATCCGTGAGTGGTTAATTGCTCGCCTGAGTTAATTTTTGGTTGTGAAGGGGCCAAACATGACAAAAAAAATTGTAATAACAGCTAACATGAATGCTGAAAAATCAGAAAGCCGCCGCCTAGAAACGGTCACTTATCAGTGGCACTGGCGACGCATATTTATGGTTAGCAGTGTGATTTTTGTCGCACTAGCAGCTGTTATCTATAGTTTTGTTGGTGCTGTTAATGCCGAACAGGCTGAAACCGATGAGCAAAGTGCTGAACCAACGGGTACTGTTATGCAACAACCTACAGCAGCTGACACTGTATCGCCAAGCGAACTTGAACCAGCTTCACCTCAACTGCAAGAACCTGCTATTCAAGTCGTTGAGCAAAAGCAGGATGTAGAAGCGCCTTCTGATGAGCAGCCAATAACCTCTGACTTAGAAACAGAAACGACAGCGCAAGCAGAGGCTATTGATGAAGCTTCGCCGGTCCTTGAAGAAGAAAACCGCGACGAACCTATCGTCATCGCTAAAAATTCTGATGTTCAACAGCAATTTTCTCAGTCTGCTCATATTGCTAGCTTAGCGATTGGCGCTAAAATAGATACAGATAAAGTTAGTAGAGCGGTATTAACAACCGATGTTGTTGATCGAGAACCAGTCAACGTTCTAAAAAACGATGTAAAATTGTCGGAAATAACGCAAAGCTTAAGCTTTTTTAGTGAGCTTAAAAATATGCAGGGACAAACTGTTCGTCATCAATGGTATTACCAAGACACTCAGCTTGCATCTATTGAATTAGCAATAACTAGCCCGCGTTTTCGAACCTACTCAACCAAAAACATCATGCCAGAGCAACTCGGCGAATGGCGGGTAGAAGTGGTGGACGCGCAAGGTACTTTACTTGCGCAAAAAGAATTTAGACTTTTAGCTGATTAATTTCGGCCAGATAAACAATTGGAATTTTCATGACTCAGACAACAAAACGCGTTCGTATCGCTACACGTAAAAGTGCGCTTGCTCTATGGCAGGCCGAATTTGTAAAAGCACAGCTAGAGCACTTTCATGACGATGTGACGGTTGAACTTGTTCCTATGTCGACGCAAGGGGATATTATCTTAGATACACCGCTGGCTAAAATTGGTGGTAAAGGCTTATTTGTAAAAGAATTAGAACAAGCCATGCTAGATGGTCGAGCAGATATTGCTGTGCACTCGATGAAAGATGTGCCAGTTGAATTTCCTGAAGGCTTAGCGCTTCATACTATCTGTGAGCGTGAAGACCCTCGTGATGCATTCGTATCAAATAACTACAAAAGCTTAGACGAGTTACCGCAAGGTGCTATTGTTGGTACATCGAGCTTACGCCGCCAATGTCAAATTCGTGAAGCACGTCCTGATTTAGATATTCGTGATTTACGCGGTAACGTTAACACTCGTTTAGCTAAGCTTGATGATGGTCAATATGATGCAATTATTCTTGCTGCAGCAGGTTTAATTCGTTTAGAAATGCCAGAGCGTATTACGGCATTCATTGAACCTGAGGTTTCATTGCCTGCCAATGGTCAAGGTGCCGTCGGCATTGAATGTCGTGTAGATGATGAAGTAACAAAAGCGCTGCTAGCACCACTTGAGCATACAGAAACACGTATTCGTGTTAATGCCGAGCGTGCCATGAACCGCCGTTTAGAAGGCGGCTGCCAAGTACCTATTGGTGCTTTTGCGTTGGTTGATGGTGAACAAGTGCATTTACGTGGTTTAGTTGGTGCAATTGATGGAAGTCAAATGCTACGTGATGAAGTTTCTGGCCCTGTTAGTGACGCTGAGCAGCTAGGTATTACACTTGCTGAAAAGTTACTTGCGCAAGGTGCAGATAAGATTTTAGCAGAAGTATATAGAGACGCTTAACATGCATATATTGATAACTCGTCCAGAAGGGAAAGGCACTGAACTTGCGCTTGCGCTTCAGCAGGCGGGTTATCGAGCAACCCAGTGTCCAGTGCTTACCCTTGATTATCTTACCCCAAGTAGTAGTGAGCTCTCACCACTTGAGAATGCTGATAAGATCATTTTTATCTCGCAGGATGCTGTTCATGCATTGTTAAAGCTCACGCCCACAATTAATAAAGCAGCACAACTTTATGCTGTTGGACAACAAACGGCAGATGCAGTGTATGAAGCCTTTGGGCGTCGAGCTGCAGTGCCGAAAAATCATGACTCAGAGGGCTTGCTCGAGTTAAAAACTCTACAAGATGTAGAGTTGGATAATATTGTTTTGGTTAAAGGTGAAGGTGGGCGCACAACGATAGCGAAAACCTTAAAACAACGTGGGGCACTTTTAAATCAGCTCGTGGTATACAAACGAACTGCAATCGAGAGTGAACCAGGTAAGTGGATGGACCACTGGCAAACAATTGATGTAGAAGGTATAGTCATTACCAGTAATGCAGCTGTTGACGCCATTTTTAATGGTCTCAATGAATCGCAGTTAGCATGGTTAAAAGCGCGACAATTTTATGTTGCCAGCGAACGTATCGCTGATTATTTAAAACAACAAAATGTAGCAAGAACGCAGATACACATTGCTGCAGGGGCAAGCGATAGTGCTATGTTCGCCTGTATTGATAAGCAAGGTAGCAAAATGAGTGAAGCAGATTTAAAACAAACCACAAAGCCAGCCAGCGCTGAGCCTGCCAAAAAAGCACCTGCAGCTAAACCAGCAGCAGTTCAGCATAAAAGAGGGATAAGTAAAACAGGAAGCTTGGCTTTACTCATTTCACTCCTTGTTGCCTCGGCTGTGGGATATGAGTTTTATCATAAACTTAATGGCGATCAACAATCTACTCTTGCTATTAATGAGCTGACAACAGAAAACCAACGTTTACAGCAACAGCTTGATGCGGTGAAAAGTGCCCAGCAAACATTGCAGCAATCGCTATTTAATACTGAACAAAAAGTTACTGATGCGCTGAATGAAAGTGCTGAACAAACGCAGCAGCAGCTGCAAGCGGCTTTAAAGCGTGCCGAGCAGCAAACTTTTACACTTAATCCGCAAGAAGTCACAAGCTTGCAGCGTATGGCTGAGTTTAAACTCTGGGCTGAGCACGACTACCAAGGTGCTGCTGCTGTATTATCTCGTTTAGATAGCTTGCTTGCTGAGCATCCTGGAACAGGGGCTATTCGCCAAGCAATTCATCAAGATTTGCAAACATTAAATGCCATTGAGCCAGTTGCTGTAGAAGCCATTTATTTAAAGCTGCACGGAATCAATCAGCAAGTGACTGAGTTGGCATTTAATGCTATTTCTCTACCTGAAGAAGTAAAACAAGAAGATCCAAATCAGCTTAGTGAAAACGTCAGTGAGTGGCGTCAAAACCTTGCAAAATCTTGGCAGCAATTTAAAGACTTCTTTGTCACAGTTCGTACCCGTGAAGACATGGTTGTTGCGCCATTTTTAAGTGAACAAGAGCGTCATTTAGTAAAACAACGCCTAAGTTTATATATCGCACAAGCGCAAGACGCCGTATTAACAAAACAAAGCAGTGTGTACTTTAGTGCAGTTGATGCAGCGCATGACTTAGTGAAAGATTACTTTAAACAAGATGATGCAGTCACTAAAGCGGTATTAACTAGCTTAACTTCACTTTCAAAAGAGCAACTCGATTTCAGCCCTAAAGTGTCACTGCAAAGTACTGAGCAGGTGAAGGAGTGGGCACAATGATCCGCTTCTTATTGATAATCATCGCTATTGCAGCTTGCTTAGGAATAGCCCCTTTTTTTATTGATCAAAAAGGCTATGTGCTTATTGCTTTTAACAATACCACGGTTGAGGGCACTATTTGGGGCGTCACTGCGTTAGTTTTGTTGGCTTTTGCTGCGATATTCTTGCTTTATAAATTGGTGCGTTATTTGTGGTCTTTGTATAGCCATACGCGACATCGTTTTTTTGCTCGAAGTGAAGAGCGCAAACATGCTGCAATTGAACAAGGGATATGGAGTTTAATTAATAACGATTACACTGAGCTTGAGTTAGCACTTGAAAATAATAGTGTGGCAGAGCAATGGAATGATGTGCGTTATGCTTTACTTGCCAAAGCAGCATTGGCAAATAACAACCGTGAACAAGCAATTAGTTATCTTGATAAAATTAGTCAAGACAAGCAGCTAAAAGTCGCTAACTTATGGGTTGCAAGTGGTGAGACGAGTACTATTTTTGCTGACCTTAAAGCCTTGGCAGAGCGTAAAAAAGCCTCTAGCTTAGAACTTAAAATGTATGCTCACGTCCTGATGCAAGAGAAAAAGTGGTCGGCGCTTAATGAATTTATGCCTCGCTTATTACGTAAAAAAGCACTTTCAGATAACGAATGGCGTCAGCTATTTGACCATTATTTTTCTGCGCAACCTAGCAGTGAGCTGACAACACGTTATGAGCAATTAGCCAAGAACTTAAAGCCGTTAGCTGAAGTGAGCTATTTTTCAGCTATGGCGCGCGTGGGTGATCTTAATAAAATTGAGCTAAGCTTAATCAAAATGCTAAAAAAACCACTTCAGCATAAAGATTTATCACGTATTTTACGAGCTAGTACGGCGGGTGATGCACTCAAACTGCAAACAAGCTTGCAAGATATATTAAAAAAAGACACCGAAAATACAGACCTGCTATTAGCCTTAGCATGTTTAGCAAATGCTCATGGCCAGTACGACTTAGCTGCACGAGTATTTGATAAAGCACTTAATGCAGATAATCGTGACGAGTATTTGCAGCAAGCAGTGCTAAGTTATAGTAAAAGTGCTCAACCAGATAAGGCCCTGGTACTGTATCAGTAATTTTGGCTTAGCCTGCACAGGAGCGATGGCTTGAAAAACTTATTTGCGCTGACACTAAGTATCGCTTTCGCTTATTTTCTAACAGGGTATTTAAGTAATTCTCTTTTGGCTATCGACGGCTATGCTGTTGCAGCATGGCCCCCTTCTGGTATAGCTCTGGCCAGTATCTTACTTAGTCGAAACCGTGCCTTGCCTGGGGTGTTGTTGGGGGCTTTCTTAGTCAACCTTATCCATCTCGATAAAGTTACTGATATTTTACATTGGCAAGTTATGTTACAAGCCATTGGGGTAACAGCAGCATCTACTTTCCAAGCCTGGTTGGCTTATTACATTATTATTCATGTTGTAAAACGTCCTCTTGAACTATCTTCGCTAAAACAAAGTGTGCAAGGGTTAATCATTGGCGGCCCACTTTGCAGTCTTATCGCAGCATCGACAGGGACTGCGCTGTTGGTCATCAATAATGTGATTCCTAGCTACGCGGCACTTAATAATTTTATTGCTTGGTGGATTGGTGACAGTATCGGAGTACTCATTTTTACTCCGTTAGTTTTAGCGGCATTCAGTTATAATCATGCACGGCAGCGACTACAAATTATTGTTCCTTCACTATTAATTTATATGATTATTTGTGTCAGCTTTTATGGCGCAGCAAGTGTTAAAAAGGAGAAAGATTTACAGCGCAAAGAAGCAAAAGTAAGTGCAATAAAAACCAATCTTGAACACAAAATTGATGAAATTAAGTCTCATCTGTCGTTATTGGCAACCTTTTTTGCAAGTAGTGACATGGTTGATTTTGAAGAGTTTAAGCGCTTCACCTCAAGACAGCTGCAATACAGTAAAGAGATAATAGCGTTTGAGTGGGCACCAAAAGTGATTAATTCACAATTGGATAATTACCAAAATTTGCTGCGCGAAGAGCTTGGGCCTAATTACTATATCAAAGAGAAAAATTCCGCGGGACAATGGCAAGCGGTTAGTCAGCGTGCTATTTATTTTCCGGTGCAATATATCCACCCATTGCAAGGCAACGAGGCCGCACAAGGTTTTGATTTAGCCTCCCATGAACTGCGCAGGCAGGCACTGACAGACGCTCGTTTAATAAAAAATGTCACAGTGAGTGAGCCTATTACCTTGATGCAAGGTGATGGTAACGATAAAGGAGTCTTGTTCTTTAACCCTGTTTATTCAGACATAAATCATCAAGTCGGGTTTAGAGGTTATGTTGTTGCTGTGGTTAATTTAGAGTTGCTGGCGCAAACACTAAACTTTAATCAGAACACAGAGATTGATGCCAGCTTCTATGACGTTACCGACGGCAGTAACCCTGTCGAAATTTATAACCCTCAACGTGTTGGAACAACGGCCATTGCGAGCTTTAATTTTATTATTGGTGAGCGTGTCTGGCAGGTGAAATTATGGGAGTCAGTCGCGCAATCGTCTTGGTTGCCTTATTGGCTTGCACAAATAGTCGGTATGCTGTTTGTTTGGTTATTGATCACCTTTTTGATTTCAGTAACCGGTACTAATATTCAAATTCGTCAGCAAGTAGCAAAACAAACCCAAAGCCTTCGTGAAGAAAAACAAAAAGCGGATAAAGCCAGTCAAATAAAAAGTGAATTTTTGGCGAATATGAGCCATGAAATACGCACTCCTATTAATGGTATTAAGGGGTTGCACTACTTGGCTATGCAAGAGCAAGATTGGCCGCAAGCACGTAGTTATATTGATCAAGCCGATGGTGCATTGAATGTACTATTAAGAGTTATTAATGATGTTTTAGATTTTTCTAAAATAGAAGCTGGGCGCTTGGAAATGCATCAAGAGCCAATCGATGTTAATGCGCTTGTTAGTGAAGTCTGTAATTTGCTGCAATTTGAATTGAACACTCGCTCTTTAGAGTTTGACGTTGATTACGACAGCTCTTCGCAGTTAGTGATTTACACCGATCCTATTCGGTTAAAACAAGTGCTGTTAAATTTATTAAATAATGCTGTTAAATTCACACCACAGGGGCATATCACTCTACGTATTTGGCAACAGCGTGAGTTTACTTACTTTAGTGTTATTGATACCGGTATTGGTATTAGCAAAGAAGCGCAACAGCGATTATTTCAGCCATTCTCGCAAGCAGATAGTTCAACCTCACGCCGTTTTGGTGGCACAGGTTTAGGGTTAAGTATTTGCCAAAAATTGGTTTCGATGATGGGTGGCAGTATCAGTTTGCAAAGCGTTGAAGGGCAAGGTTCAACGTTTACTATTTCAATCCCTTTTGAGTCACCTTTATCAGAGGTTATCCAAAGTGATGATGAAGTTGTTGATATTGATGTCAGCTCATTATCATTCGCAGATTACGCAATACTTTTAGTTGAAGATAACCCGCTAAATCAGCATGTCGCTAGCTCTATTTTAAAAACCAAAGGCTGTCAGCCTGATATAGCAAAAGATGGCCACGAAGCTATTAAGATGATTAGTGAAAAAAGCTACGACCTTGTACTAATGGATATTCAAATGCCTAACATGGATGGCCTGCAAGCGACTAAGGTTATTCGCAATGAGCTGCTGATCTCCGAGTTACCGATTATTGGCTTATCGGCAAATGCCCATGATGATGACCTTAAGAAAGGCCTCGCCAGTGGCATGAATGGTTATCTAACTAAGCCAATTGACGCTGATAAATTGTTTAAAACATTGTGGCAGCATCTGCACGGCAAAAGTGCTTTATAAAGCAGACAATTGACCTCTTAAAAGTAAATATATTCATCTACACTTGAATTATCGTTGTGGGTACGTATGATCCGCGAAAATTTTCTGAACTGAGTACTAATTATGATCAACAAGACACTTCCTTTGCTTGATATTCATCGTCATCTTGACGGTAATGTTCGCCCACAAACGATCTTAGAACTTGGTCGTCAGTTTAATCTTGAATTACCAGCAGATACAGTAGAGGCGCTGATCCCTCATGTTCAGGTTATTGACCCTGAACCAAATCTTGTCGCCTTTTTACAGAAGTTAGATTGGGGTGTAAAAGTACTCGGTGATTACGATGCCTGTCGTCGTATTGCCATCGAGAACGTTGAAGATGCTATTGCACAAAGCCTAGATTACGTAGAGCTTCGTTTTAGTCCATATTATATGGCACAAAGCCAAGGACTGCACCCGCAAGGTGTCGTAGAAGCGGTGGTTGATGGTGTTAGGAGTGCGTGTCAAAACGCACCAATTAAAGCCAACTTAATCGGTATTATGTCGCGTACTTATGGCACTAAAATTTGTCAGCAAGAGCTTGATGCGTTACTTGCTTTTAAAAATGATTTAGTTGCTGTTGATTTAGCTGGTGATGAAATAGGTTTTCCGGGTGAATTATTTGTTGATCACTTTAAGCAAGTTCACGATGCATACTTAGCTGCCACGATTCACGCTGGTGAAGCGCGTGGTAGCGAAAGTATCTGGCAAGCAATTAACGAGCTTGGTGCAACGCGTATTGGCCATGGTGTAAAAGCGATTGAAGATGCAGCGCTTATGGATCACTTACGTGATAAACGCATTGGTATTGAGTCTTGCTTAACCAGTAACATTCAAACTAGCACTGTTGCTGAGCTTGCAAAACACCCGCTAAAAACCTTCTTAGACCATGGTATTTTGGCATCAATTAATACTGATGATCCGGCAGTTGAAGGTATTGAAATTGCGTATGAGTATCAAGTAGCCGCGCCTGCAGCTGGTTTAAGCCAAGCCGATATGGAAAAAGCGCAAGCTAATGCGCTTGAAATTGCTTATTTAAGCGAGGCAGATAAAGCGGCTTTAAAACAGTTAGCTGCTAATCGTTAAGCAGCTAACTTACACTTGGTGCTCTTGGCATGAGACATAGTTTTCATACAATGCCTTGAGCACATCTCCTCGGCTGATCATGCCAACAACCTTACCACCCTCGATAACTGGGTAATTCTTTGGCTTACCCGTTTTCATGGCATCTGCCAGCTCAATGATATTTTGATCGCTACTTACGGTAACAACATCGGTGCGCATAAGTTGTTTTACCTTTACCACACCATCGCAGAAATAACTGTTTTGCATCAGCGGTTGCAAAAGCTCTTGTTCAGATATAAAGCCAACTAGGCTTTTGTTGTCATCGAACACAGGTGCGCCCAGTAATTTAAACTTTTGCAGCTCGCTAATAGCGGTGGTCATTTCAGTTTCAGGCGTAATGTGTGGCAACTTACGTTGCATAAAGTCTTGTACTTTTGTATTTAGCATTTGGGTCTCTCCCCATCGTTATTCTAATCAGAGTATGGTCAAGGAAATGCTGTTTGTGAAATTGTTTAGATGGATTAGGGCGATAGGTAAAACAAATAAAAAAGGCATCCAATTGGATGCCTTAAAAATAATCTGTATCACTTAGCTATTTAATGAATGCAAATGCATCGGCATACATGTTTTCGCGGATTGCGCCATGATTTATGAAATCATCGCGAACAACGCCAATCATGTCGAAGCGACCTGCCATGTAAATATCGTATGGTTCTAGCGACACGATATCTGCCATAACGGCTTTGTGAACGTAACCAGTTTTGCCTGTCCAGCTTTGCGACGCATTTTCAACTACAGGAATGTATTGGAAATGAGGGTTACTGTTTGCCCATGCTTGCATTTCGTCATGCGCATATAGCGCAGCTTGCTCACGTACACCCCAGTAGAATAATACCGGGCGCTCACAGCCTATTTCTGCAAGGTGATCAGCCATTGATTTGGCATAAGAAAAACCGGTGCCGCCAGCAAGTAGAATAATAGGGCGCTCACCCTCTACACGAAGTTGCGATATGCCTAGACCCACTTCAACATTAACTTGTTGTTGCTGAGCATGTGCTTGACGCAAATGATCAAGCGCTTGCATCGCGTATGAATCAGCACCTGAGGCACCAATGTGTAGTTCAATTTGCTCAGTTTGCGACGGGCGGCTTGCAATAGAAAAGGCACGCTTATCTTTTTCGCCTAATACAAGTTGCATATATTGGCCTGCCTCGAATGACACAGGTTGCTGTGGTTTCAAAATGACCTTATGTACGTGGTCTGTAAGCGGGCTGATCGCAACAACGTCAGCGAGTAATGTTTGCATAGTTTACCTTTATAAGCACAGAAGCAAATTCGGTTATGAATCGCACTCATAACCGTTAAATTTTGAGCAGTTTAACATAGACACAGCTTAGAGAATATCTAAGCTGTCCCATAATTCATCAACTCGTTCTTTGATTTTTGGATCCATGACAATGGGCTCACCCCATTCACGATCTGTTTCACCAGGCCATTTATTGGTTGCATCCATGCCCATTTTTGAGCCAAGGCCTGATACTGGCGATGCAAAGTCTAAATAATCAATCGGTGTGTTTTCGATTAACGTTGTATCGCGCGCAGGATCCATACGCGTAGTGATTGCCCAAATTACGTCGTTCCAGTCGCGTGCGTTTACATCGTCATCGCAAACAATCACGAACTTGGTATACATAAATTGACGTAAGAAAGACCATACCCCCATCATCACACGCTTGGCATGACCCGGGTATTGTTTTTTCATCGTGACCACCGCCATTCGGTATGAACACCCTTCAGGTGGCAGATAAAAATCTACAATTTCAGGAAATTGTTTTTGTAGAATTGGCACGAACACTTCGTTTAAGGCAACCCCGAGTACCGCCGGCTCATCTGGTGGACGGCCTGTGTAGGTACTGTGATAAATCGGGTTTTCACGATGCGTGATGTGAGTCACCGTCATGACCGGAAACTCGTCTACTTCATTGTAGTAACCTGTGTGATCGCCATATGGGCCTTCAGGGGCTGTTTCACCCGGCATAATATGGCCTTCAAGTACGAACTCAGCGGTAGCAGGCACTTGTAGGTCATTTGAAATCGACTTAACAACTTCTGTTTTACTACCGCGTAGTAAGCCCGCAAACGCGTATTCGCTTAGGGTGTCAGGTACTGGCGTTACAGCGCCTAGGATTGTTGCAGGGTCTGCCCCTAATGCGACCGATACAGGATAGGGTTCGCCTGGGTGCTCTTTACACCATTCACGAAA
The DNA here is from genome assembly GCF_021532595.1 of Pseudoalteromonas sp. OFAV1. Classification (NCBI taxonomy): domain Bacteria; kingdom Pseudomonadati; phylum Pseudomonadota; class Gammaproteobacteria; order Alteromonadales; family Pseudoalteromonadaceae; genus Pseudoalteromonas; species Pseudoalteromonas sp. OFAV1. The sequence continues at coordinate 5,502 of NZ_JAKGBG010000059.1, read as the reverse complement.
ATCTAATGCGCCACCACGGTGCGATAACCAACGCATAATAATTTTGTTTTTACCCAGTAGCTGCTGACGGTAAATACCTAAGTTTTGGCGCTTTTTATAAGGCCCTCTGGTAACCGTTAAGCCCCATGTTATCAAAGGTGCTGCATCACCTGGCCAGCAATGTTGGATAGGCAACTTGGTTAAGTCGACATCATCACCTTCAAGTATGACTTGCTGACATGGTGCTTTTTTTACTTCTTTAGCGGGCATATTCAACACTTGTTTGAATACCGGGATTTGGCCTAGTGCCTCTTTAATGCCTTTAGGTGGCTCAGGCTCTTTTAAAAAGGCTAATAGCTTACCGACTTCGCGCAGCTCACTGACATCATCTTGACCCATTCCCATTGCTACTCGCTTTGGCGTACCGAATAGGTTAGCAAGTACAGGAATAGAGTGACCCTTAGGATTTTCGAATAGCAGAGCAGGGCCTTCTGCACGCAATGTACGGTCAGCAATTTCGGTCATTTCAAGGTAGGGATCGATTTCTTGTTTGATCCGTTTAAGTTCACCTTTTTGTTCTAGTAGCTCGATAAATTCGCGAAGATCTTTGTATTTCATTCTGGTCGCTTAAACGCTAAATAAATTGTCGCTATTATACTCAAAACCATTAATTAAGCGAATTTAGCCGCGACAGTTTGGTTAGCTTTGCTTTAGCTGACAATGATATTTTTTTCCTTTCAAAATAAGCATGGCTTCGTCGCCTTTAGACCAAAACAACACATGATCATCGCTGTACTTTACGCCTGAACCACTGACTTCTCGATATAAAGTGTAAGTATTATCGACGAATGAAAGCGTTGCTTCGTCTTCATTATTATCAACAATACTCGCAGTTAAGCCATTATCACATAGATAGTTGTTTGCCGTGACTTGCTCAGCACACGCGCACAAAGTGACTAAAGCGAGCCCTGAGAGAAGTTGTTTGTTCATGGAAACACCCCTGTTTTTGAATGAACTCTAAGCCTAACAAAGAAAAATTAACCGTTGGTGAAAATGGCTGGATAAGTTATGTTGACAGTGTACTTAATGGGCAAGGAACCACCATGGCTGGCACTAATTTATTAACCTTACTTGATGATATTACAACTCTTTTAGACGATATTGCGACTATGAGTAAAGTCGCAACAAAAAAAACAGCAGGGGTGTTAGGTGATGATCTAGCTCTTAATGCCCAGCAAGTGACAGGGGTAACTGCTGATAGAGAATTACCAGTGGTTTGGGCGGTAGCAAAAGGCTCATTCATTAATAAGGCCATATTAGTGCCAGCAGCTTTGTTTATTAGTGTTTGGTTGCCTTGGCTTATTACTCCTTTATTAATGATTGGTGGGCTATTTTTGTGCTTCGAAGGAGCTGAGAAAATTATCGAAAAACTGTTTGGTCACGATAGTCACGAAGGTGAGCAACTGGTTGAGCAGCAAGACTTGCAAGAATACGAAAAGCAAAAAGTTAAAGGCGCTATCCGTACTGATTTTATCCTCTCTGCAGAAATTATCGTTATAACATTAGGCACGGTTGCTGGTGCAACTCTGGTAAATCAAGCTTTAGTGCTCAGTGTAATTGCAATTATAATGACCATTGGCGTGTATGGGTTGGTTGCAGGCATTGTCAAACTTGATGATGCTGGTTTGTATTTACTGCAAAAAGCGCAGCAAAGTGGCGGTAAGTTTAAAGAGCTGGTTGGTAAGTTTTTACTTGCTGCGGCACCCAAACTAATGCGCTTTTTAGCCTTTGCAGGAACGGTTGCTATGTTCTTAGTTGGCGGTGGCATATTGGTACATGGTATCCCTCTTTTACATCACGCCCAGCAGGGTAGTACTGAGTTTGTAACGGGTTTACTTGGTAAAACGGGTGAGCTGGTTTCGCCGGTTATTTTTGATGGTTTGTTGGGAGTTGTTGCAGGGGTTGTGATTGTCATATTCGTTAGTCTTTTCAAGAAAATTTCAAAGTAGCTACGCGTTGAGGGTGTACCCATTGTTAACTTTTTAGTATCTTTATTAACAATTAAGATATAAAAGGAATTTTATGAGCAGATTAATAATCGTTATTTCTTGTTTGCTACTTAGCTTTACTACTAATGCCAAATCTGAATTACTTGATATTCAAAACTTTAGTAAAGCAAGTGAATTCACAGGTGTTAAAATTTCTCCTACCGGTAAGTATTTAGCAGTAATCACACAACCTGAAGGCAAGAATGCTTTAATGATACTGGATACAGATACATTTAAAGTGCTTCATGCCATCCACTTTCCTGGTAATGCTCAAGTCGGCAACTATTACTGGGTGAATGAAGAGCGTATTGTATTAGCCAAAGAGTACCTAAAAGGTTGGAAAGATCATCCTGAATACCATGGTGAGTTGCTTGGTGTAAACGCAGATGGCAGTCAATGGAAGTACTTGGTTGGTTATCAAGGTGAAAGGCAAACAGGTACGAGAATTAAAAAGGCAACCCTGTATTAGGGACATCTTATGTGCTTGATCCACTGGTAGAAAATAAGCGTAAAATGTTAGTTTTAACCATTCCATGGACAGCTGCCAACGAACCTCACACAATTGTATATGAAGTAGATGTCTATCGAGGGTCAAGAAAAAGGATCACACGTTCACCTTCAAGGATGGCTAGTTTTCTGACTGATCATGAAGGTAACGTAAGAGTATCTGCTTCGACGGATGACTATATTAATCCAAAAATATATATTCGCCCTAAATCAGGTGGTGAGTGGGAAGAGCTCAACTTAAAGGACGTTTCATATAGTGATGTTGGATTGCATGCTTTTGATAGCACAGATGAATCTGCTTATGTGACGGCTTCTGTTAATGGAGAAGCTAAAGGGCTTTATAAATTAAATCTTAAAACTAAACAATTTGATCTAATTCACAAAGAAAAGAGTGTTTCACCCAAGCAAGTATGGGTGGATGAAGTCTCAAAAGAGCTTTTTGCTGTCGAGCATGAATTAGGCTATCCAACCTACTCATTTGTTGGTAATAACTCTAAGAAAAGTCAGCAGCTAAAAGCTCTTTTGAAAGTACTTGAAGGTCAGCAGGTTCAATTAGTTAGCAGTACCGTAAATGGTGATAAGAGCGTCATTTTTGCTTCAAGCGATACTAACCCAGGCAGTTATTATTTATTTGATGCAAAAACGAATAATCTCGGTTTTCTATTCTCATCGAGAAGTTGGATTAAACCTAGTCAAATGGCGATTACAAAGCCTATCAATTTTACAGCACGTGATGGACTAGCTATCTACGGTTACTTAACTATTCCGAATAATGCTGAAGAAAAAAACTTACCATTAGTAGTAATGCCGCATGGTGGTCCTCATGGTCCTAGAGATTGGTGGGGATATGATTCAACAGCTCAGCTGCTTGCGAGTAGAGGAATAGCTGTACTCAAGGTTAACTTTCGTGGTTCAGGTGGTTTTGGACGAAATTTTGAACGTGCCGGTCATCGCAAGTGGGGGCGGGAAATTCAATACGATATCATTGATGGGGTAAAATATCTTATTTTGAATGGTACTGTTGATAAAAGTAACATTTGCATTATGGGTGCCAGCTTTGGTGGATATTCGGCGTTACAAAGTGCGATCTTGGAACCTGATATGTTCCAGTGTGCGATTGGGGTTGTAGGTGTATATGATTTACCACTCATGTTTGATGAAGGGGATGTATCAGAACGTGATAGCGGGCAACGTTTCTTAGAAGTAGTATTAGGTGAGGATGAAGAAGAGTTAAAGCGTTTTTCACCTAGCTACAATGTAGAAAAGTTGAAAGCCCCGGTATTAATTGTTCATGGTGGCGAAGATAAAAGGGCGCCTATAGAGCAAGCTGAGTCGTTAATTTCGGCTTTAAAGAAAGAGAATCATCCTTATATTTATGAACTATTAGATGATGAAGGTCATGGCTTTTATAAAGAAGAGCACCGTACTCTTTACTATAAAAAGGTATTGGCGTTCTTAAATGATCATTTAAAACTTTAAATAAAAAATGCCGGCGAGAAACCTCGCCGGCAAGGATTTAGCACGGGAACGTAAGCGTGCTAGTGTGCAAGGTCTTCCTTCAAGTTATACAAACTCAAAAGACGATTCGTTCACTAAGTAATACAGCCCAGTTGCAATTTAAAACAGAGTAGGGAGAGTGACTCTGCTTTTGCTAACACGTATTTATAAAACCAACAAAATAATCTAAATACTGCGCCACACAAAAATGTTATAACATAACAAAAACAAAGTAAATAGTGAGAACCATATAAGTAGGCTGGTTTCTTGTGTGTGATATTTATGGGTAATAGATTATTGAGTATTCAATTTACTACAATCGTAACTCAAGCATAGCTCTGCGAGTTCAATCTTCGCTTTCGGATTCCCTTGTAAGGTGGCTTTGTTAAGCCAGTAAGCTGCTTTTTCGTTATTCACTTCTGTCCCTTGGCCATCTCGATACATCTGACCCAAGTTTAATTGACCCCATGAATAACCTCCTTTGGCAGAGAGTGTAAAGCTTTCCAGTGCTTCCTTAAACTGGCCATCTTTAAAATAGGTGATGCCTTGTTGGTTATGTTTATCAAGCTTAACGCCTGCATACAAAGGCTTAGGTTTCGGGGGGTGCATAACAAAACCACCATACAAGCTATATAGCTCTGGTCGCATTATTTTGTATATGCTGTTGTCTTCATAAAACTGCTTTACTTGCTGTTTAGTAAAAGTCATGGTTTTACTAGAAAAGTAATCATCTTGCACCAGCATGCTGGTACGCATCGCAATCTCGATGTCTTTATTGTACTTGTAAGTGTAGTTAGCAACTCGAAAAGTCATGCTCTTGTCATCAAATTCAACGAGTTGGGCTACTTTCAGATTATTTATACGTTTTGGTTCACCAGTAAATTTGTCGGAATAAACAAAATAGGTGTCGAATTTTTTTGGTTCATTCAGGTAGCGAATTTCATTATCAGCTTGCTCATGTATCCCAAGTATTGCTTTCGTTAAAATATAAACTATTAATACCAAGCCAATAAAATATTTTATGAAAGAAGCCAGCTCTAGGGGGGGAAGAGAATACCAAGATACAGCTGATGTGTAGCCACAAGCATCGCATTGGTGCTGATAATTAATTGATAATGGAATAATTGGCAAAATACTAAAGCGCAGTACTTTACTGTGATTACTCAGTGAGAAGTGCTCGCTATGACAATGAGGACACGTTTTTTGCTTTTTGTAAAAAACATCAGCAGCGGCGGTGTTAAATAAAAGCATAGTTTCTTCCTGAAGGTTGCTTTCAATAAATTAGAACAAACACGCTGAGTTAGGAAGCCGCAAACTGTAACTAAATATGAATTAAGTGTGTAGATAGCTCTTTTCGTTTAGAGAAACAATGCATTCTCTGCTATGATCCACTGCATCTTCGAGGATGTCCCTCAATTATCAAGTTTGGAATATTACTGTGACTGCTACTGCTTTTTCATCTTTGGCTTTG
>NZ_JAKGBG010000058.1:0-27605 GCF_021532595.1 Pseudoalteromonas sp. OFAV1 | reverse complement strand
AAGCGCTTGGCTATTAAGCGTAAAGCAAAGTTTAGAGTGCTGATGTATCAGCTACATACCGTTCTAGGTGTGTATTTTTTAATTCCACTCATTTTAATTGCCTACACAGGTATGGCATTTAACTGGAAAGAACAAACCAAAGCCGTATTAGAATTTGTGATGCAAGGCACAGTTGAAGATAGACCTAAACCACCAGCGGTTATTCCCCCTTCAGCTGATACGCCTTTTCAAGTGCAAAAAGCGTTTGATAACGCACAAACTGTATTTCCTGAGGGTAAGTTATTTAGAATTTATTTACCGAAAAAAGCAACTGATAACATAGGTTTTAGAATAGAGAACCCGGGTGAAAGCCATGCCTATAGTTGGGTATGGGCAAACCCATATTCAGCAGATATTGTTGCAAGCTATGACGCCAGCCAAAGCTCATGGACCACGCAAACATGGAACTTTAAATATAAGTTTCATATTGGTGATTTTGCAGGGCCTATTGTGCAATTACTATGGTTACTATTTGCCTTATCACCGTTATTTTTCACGATTTCGGGTGTTTACTTTTGGTACAAACGCCATTACAAATGAACAACTTTTATCAATAAAAAATTGCTATGAACAATGAGCTCAAACATGCCTTTAACACTGAAATGATATTGGCTAAAACTAGTTATGCAAAGACGGATTACACAAGCGCTTTTTATCACTTAGAGCGGGCTCATATTCTTGGCCAAAGCTATATCATTGCGCATACTTACTCACATTGGTGGATGTGTAAAATTGGTTTTAAAAACCATAATGCCAAGGAAATAATTGGTCAGTTTGCTCGCATGGCTGCGTCAATTGTGTTTTCGCATATTTGGGTCCCACTCGGTAACACTGGCGGCACCAATGTTAGCCCTTTCAAAGCAATGCCTATTCCTGATGACCTAAAACGTTACTTAAACTAGCATCAACTAGAACCGCACTTACTTGTACCCTTCTTATCGCGAGTAACTAAAAAGTCATAACAATTATTGCAAATAATTATCATTAGCCTTGCCTTTACACTTCTTTACATTTAGACTTCCGCACAATCACATAATAATTAATACTGATTTAACAAGGATAAACATGTTAAAAACTTCACTTACTCTGATTGCACTCGCACTAAGTAGCCAATCGTTTGCTGATGATGCCATTAATAAAAAACTCACCGCAGAAGAAATGGAACACGTTGTTGTATCAGGCAGCCGTGTATTTGAAAGCATTGATGAAGTACCCGCTTCAGTCACGATTATTAGCCAAAAGCAAATTGAAGAGCATTTAAAAGTTAATCCAGAACTACAAAGCTTATTGGCGCAAATGGTACCCGGCCTTGCACCAGATACGGGTAGTTCGAGTAACACAGGTCAGAGTTTACGTGGCCGTGCACCACTTGTGATGATTGATGGTGTGCCACAATCTACACCACTGAGAAACGGCTCTTTAGGGGTTAAAACACTCGACCCAAGTGCCATTGCTCGTATCGAAGTGTTCAAAGGTGCGACTTCTGTTTATGGTAATGGTGCATCGGGCGGTATTATTAACTACATCACAAAACAAGCAACAAGTGATGGTATGCCAGAGGGTGAAATCAGCCTTTCGTCACGTTTTAGTGCAGTAAAACTAGAAGAAAGCGCTGGTGCGCGAGTCTCTGCGGCGATCAATGGTCGAGCAGATAAACTCAGCTATCTATTTACCGCAAGTTACGAAGTAAATGGCGTTCAACGCGACGCAGAAGGTGATATTCTTGGCTTGCAATATGGTTTATCTGACGCAGTAACAGAAAACTACTTCACCAAACTGGGTTATGATTTTGATGATGAGAAGCAGCTACAATTTAGCTATAACTACTTTAGCTCTCAGCAAAAAACCGATTTAGGTGATGTTGTAGGGGATCTTAATGATGGCGAAAAAACCTATGCCATTCATGTACCTAAAGAGCTGCAAAAGCAAGGTAAACCACAAGGCCCAGATGGTAACGAAAACATTACCTTAAAATACACAGACTACGCCCTGTTTAGTAATACTCAAATGACCCTCGACCTTTACATGCAAGATATCGAGAATGTATTTTTCTTTTCTACAAGCTTAGCTAACCCAGACGAAGGCTACGAAGGCGGCCAATCAATTATTCGCTCTGAAAAGAAAGGTGCGCGCGCTACCTTCAATACCCTTGTTGATTTTGACAATGTTGAAGCTACCTTCATTTATGGCCTAGATGCACTGAATGATGTGACGTCTCAGCCACTTGTAGATGGCCGTGTTTGGGTACCAGAAATGGATATGGAAAGCCTTGCTGGTTTTTTACAAACTAAGTGGGTAATCGATAATGATTTAGTTATTAAAGCGGGTGTACGCCAAGAAAGCATAGATCTTGCTGTAGAGGACTATGAAACCTTAAAACTGTGCCGCTCAGCAACACAATGCTCAGTACCACTTAGCGTAAAAGGTGACACCATTGATTACGATGCAACCACTTACAATGTAGGTGTGAAATACAATTTACTTGAGGCCTTCAGCCCTTTTGCCAATTACTCGCAAGGGTCTGATATTTCAGATATTGGCCGCTTATTACGCTCTGCAACAGTAAACGATATTGGTCTAATTCAAACAGAAGCATCAATCATCGATAACTATGAAGTTGGTTTTACCTCACAGTTTGATGACTTGCGTTTTGAATTTGCAGCTTACCGCAGCACATCAGAATTTGGCACCACGAATAGCTTTAATGAAGCAACGGGTGTTTATGAGCCAGTACGTGCGCCGCAAGAGATTTGGGGTTACGAAACACTGGTTGATTATAAAATTAACCCAACCCTAAAACTGGTTGCAACTTACAGCTATGTTGAAGGTAAAAACACCGAAGACGATATTTACTTAGGTTCTCGCCAAATCAGCCCACCAAAAGGTACAGCTAACTTAAACTGGCAGCCTAATGATGAATTATCACTTACGGTGAGTTATTTATATGTGGGTTCACGCAAACGCTTTGAACCAAATGCAGACGGTGACTATGTTGGCGATCAAGGCCCTATTAGCAGTTACAATCTATTCAACCTAAGCGGTCGTTATAACTTTAGTAAAAACTGGCAAGCGTTTATGGGTGTTGAAAACCTATTTAACAATGATTATTACCCTGCCCGCGCCCAGTCATACACCTACGGTGGCTATAACATTAAAGGTTTAGGTACCACTGTAACACTTGGTGCAACTTATCGCTTCTAAATTAATTTTTATTAGAACAGCAAGCCCTTCTTAGTAAGGGCTTTTTTCATTTAAGAATAAAAACGATAAATTGTTCATTTATCAACCATTAACGCAAACTTAAACGAGAATCACACTCAATAGTAAACAACTGATTTAAAAAGGAAAAAGTTTGCAATCTTGTTTTTATATACTACAATTACCGCAACTTGGAATTCGAGGACAGCATTATGAAAGGTAACCAAAAAGTCATCGATAGTTTTAACAAACTACTCGCAAACGAATTAGCCGCTATAGATCAATACTTTATTCATTCTCGTATGTATGACGATTGGGGCCTAAATAAGCTGTATGAGCGTCTTAACCACGAAATGGAAGAAGAAAAAGACCACGCTGATTGGTTAATTAAACGTATTCTATTCTTAGAAGGCGTACCAAACATGACTAAACGTCGTGATTTATTAATTGGTTCAGACGTTAAAAGCATGATGCAAAACGATTTAACACTAGAACTAGAAGTTGTTGATTGTGTAAAAGAAGCAATTGCAATCTGTGAACAAGAAAAAGACTATCAATCACGCGAAGTGCTTGAAAAGCTATTATTTGATACAGAAGAAGATCATGTGTACTGGTTAGAACAACAGCTTGGTCTAATCGACAAAATTGGTAGCCAAAACTACCACCAATCTCAAATGGGCGAATAGAGGCTAATTGTATGAAAGGCGATAAAAGCGTCATTGCTGCACTTAATAAAGTATTAGCGAATGAATTAGTGGGTATCAACCAATACTTTTTACACGCTCGTATGTTTAAAGATTTTGGCTTTTCAAAATTAGACAAAGCTGATTACAAAGTATCTATTCAAAAAATGAAAAACGCCGACCGTTTAATCGAGCGTATTTTGTTTTTAGAAGGTTTACCAAATTTACAAGATTTAGGTCGACTACGTATTGGTGAAAACTCTGAAGAAATGATCGAAGCTAACATGAGCTTTGAACTTGATTCATTACCTGATCTTAAAGAAGCAATTAAACTTGCTGAAGAGAAAAAAGATTACATCAGCCGTGAAGCACTCGATAACATCTTAAATGAGCAAGAAGAACAGATTGATTGGCTTGAAACACAGCAGCAGTTAATCAAAACCGCAGGGCTTGAAAATTACCTACAATCTCAAATGTAATTTGCTAAAACTTCAAAAAGCAGCCTAGGCTGCTTTTTTTATAGCTAGTTTTTGCTATTAATCGTCTTCACGATCAATGATTGACACTTTATTACTTAAAATTAAAGAGTTAGGGATTAAATGCACAGCTCCTTCGCCTTTAATTGTGATATAGCGCAAATTAAGATCAATCACAGTGCCCTTTGAATTACTCACTTCTATGTAATTACCAAGCTTAATAGGTTTATAAAGCACAATCATGACACCAGCAACTAGGTTTGAAATAGCATCTTTCAACGCAAAACCCAGTGCAAAGCCCGTTAAGCCTAAACCTGCAACCAACGCCGCAACATCAAAACCGAGTTTCGATAACGCAAGCACAATAGCAATGAATAATAAAATAGCGCGCTGCGAGTTAGAAATTAGCCGGAAAGTTTCAAGTGCAGTTGAATCAAACCGACGTTGAAACTGTTTAATTGCCCGGTCAATTATGAGGCTTGCTATATAAAAGGCAGCAAGCACTAAAAATGCTTGAATAAGTTGGCTAGTCATAAGGTTTTCAATTAAAAAATAAAGCCCATCATAGGCTTAAATTTGCATGAGGAAAACATTTATTGTTTTTCAAACACACATGAAATGTCAGGTTTATCCAATGTATAAGTGATATTGCCATTATCTTTAAAACGCAGATCTTCAGTTGTTGAGCCATTATCGTCTTCACTATCACAGCGAAAGTAGCGCTTGGTTCTAACAATACCATTTACAAAGTACTTTAGCTTCGAGCTAACAACACAAAAGTTTGGGATTTTTTTTACCTGCGTACCGTTATGCAAATCACTAAAGTCAATTAGTGTGCCTAAACTAAAACCTTGTGTGGGTGTTTTGATTAATGAGAATGATGCATTTTGGCAAACTGCGTCACTGCCCTCTTTGGCTGCATACTCCCCTTGTTTATCTTTAATTAAAGACAAAAATTGGGTTTTATTACTCGGCTTAACATCTAGCAATGCACTTGCTAACGCTGAGTTTGAGAACAAAAAAGCAACTATCCAAAAGTAAGATCTCATTTAAATTCCATAAACTATAAACACTTAATTAGCATAGCATGCCATTTAAGCTTGGTGAATCTAAGAACCATATTGTTAATACGACTAAAATATGAATTTGGTTTTATTTAGTCATTTCTAGATAAGCAATTACTTTATTTATGTGCTATATCTTTGAATGATCATAATTTTGGAGGGAATCAAATGAAAATAATTAAACTATTAGCTTTAACTACTTTACTAACATTAGCCAGTACACATAGTTTTGCTGGTGATGACGAGTGGAAAACTATCGCTGAGAAAAAAGTTAGTTACAAGAGCGAAACTGATACCGTAAACCCTATTACCAGCAGCCGTTATAGTCACATTAAGGTTAAATGCACACATGGCACAGTGAACCTTAAAAGTATTAAAGTCATCATGAATAATGGTGAAGAAAAGGTATTTGAAAACCTGGGTGTTCTAACCAAAGGAATGTCATCACGTAGCTTAAGTTTACCAGACAAAAACGACGCTAAACTCGATAAAATAAAACTTGAATATGAATCGGTAGGTAGCACAGCACTTAGTATGGCTGGTGTGACCGAAAAAGCCGAGGTTGAAATCCTCGCGAAAAAAGCAAAGAAAGATGATTAAAGTTACGAGTCAATGATGTTTGAGGCCATACACTTTCACAAGTAGCGGCCTCTTTCTGCCGCAACTTTTTTAAGAGCAGACGCGCGAAACAAGTTTCACGCCTTCGAGTGCCCTTGTAGGTCGCCATTTATGGCGACAAAAACCATGGAGATTTTCACGTAGGAACGGCTTCAACCGTCAACCTTAGATGTTCGGCGTTAAAACGCCCTTGTAAACTTGTAACTCGATAACTTTACCCTTTAATCGCGCTAAAGCACGACCTACATAATATCGCGCGAAACAAGTTTCACGCCTACGATGGTGCCCTTGTAGGTCGCCATTTATGGCGACAAAAAACATGGAGATTTCACGTAGGAATGTCTTCAGCCGTGAACCTTAGATGTTCGGCGTTAAAACGCCCTTGTAAACTTGTAACTCGCTAACTTTACCCTTTAATCGCGCTAAAGCAGGACCTACATAATATCGCGCGAAACAAATTTTACGCCTTCGAGTGCCCTTGTAGGTCGCCATTTATGGCGACAAAAACCGTGGAAATTTTCACGTAGGAACGGCTTCAGCCGTTGAACCTTAGATGTTCGGCGTTAAAACGCCCTTGTAAACTTGTAACTCGATAGCTTTACCCTTTAATCGCGCTAAAGCACGACCTACAAACGCTCGAAACTCGCTAACTTTACTCTTGCAGCTCGTTACTCTCTCAACGCTTATAAAGCGCTTCAATTGTTGCTGAATCAAGCGAATAAGCATTGATCATATAACCTGCTAACGCACCTGATGCATTCTCTGGTAATTCAAGCTTTTGTGATAACGCATACAGTGTAAATTGATATCTGTGAGCGCCATGACCTTCTGGTGGGCAGGCACCGCCAAAGCCTTTAAAACCATAATCATTTGTTATTTGCACACTCCCTTTAGGCAAAGCATTCTTGTCAGCATTTCCAGCACCGCTCGCTAAGCTTGATACTGATTTAGGAATGTTTACAACTTGCCAATGCCACCAGCCACTGCCTGTAGGGGCATCAGGGTCATAAACGGTCAATGCGAATGCTTCAGTCCCTTTCGGAGCATTTTGCCAAGCAAGTTGTGGTGATAGGTTATCGCCGTTACAACCAAATCCCTTGAACTCTTGCGAAGTACTCATAAACTCACCATGAGCAATGTCTTTACTTGTTAAGGTAAAAGACTCAGCGAATGTGGTGCCAGACAAACATAGCAGGAATAATGGCGTGGCAATTTTCAATGTTGATGATTTCATAATATTCTCCGATTAATAAGAATAATCATAATACCTAGCAAAGAGAGATCAAATTACTACCAAAACTGTCAATTATTAGCCTACTTCGCTCATTATTGTTTTACGAAGAGCTGTTGGAGTCGTATTAAACAACAGTTTAAATTTATCTGTGAATCTAGATTGCGACGAAAAACCACATTGCTGCGCAATAACTCCAATAGGCTCTGAGCTGCTTTGAATTAAATGTAGCCCATGGCTTAAACGCGCTTTGTCTTTAATTAACTGAAAACTACTTTCTTCTGCGGTTAACTTTCTTCTGAGTGTAGACTCGCTCATCGCTAAACTAGCTGCAATACTGTTTGCATCCCAATCTCGTGTTAAATCACTGGTGATAATAGTATGTACTTTATGAGTCAGTGTTGGTGGCTCAATAATTGAACCTAAATCTATAAAGCCCTGCAAAAATAACACCTGTAGAAGCTCTTGCCTTCTAATTGGCCATAATTGTGATGGTGTTACTGCAGCCCATTCAATAAATTGTTTTAAGGACATTTGAAGCAAAGAATCTACTTGCCCATTAATGAACTTTTTCTTTGCTCCCGATTGATATTTCAAACACTCAAAGTCTGTGTAATCAAACTCAATCAATAACGCCATATAACCAATATTTTGCGGAATGTTGCGCATGGCGACCTTAGGTGTATTTGCCATAAAGACGAAATCGCCTGCATTGCAGTTAACTTCTTCTGTATCAATTAGTCTTTTACTGCCAGACAACACAACGACAAGTAATGGTTTTGCGATAGGCACATTAACTATGTGCTGTTCATCATTAGCGCAATAAATCGAAAACGGTAAAGACTGATGTTGCTTTACAGTACTTAAACCTATCTCTATCAATTCATTCATAATTTACATTGTTTTTTTTGGACTCGAAGGAACGGATTGGACCGTGATTCTTAGTTATTCGGCGTAAAACGCTACCGGCTAACTTTACACTTTAATCGCGCTAAAGCACGACCTACATAATATCGCGCGAAAAAAGTTTCACGTCTACGGTAGGATACATTAGGTACTAGGGTTTAGGCTCTAGGACGCGATGTAAAATCGCTGCTACTTGTTCGGCGTTAAAACGCCTCCTACAAACTTTACTTTCGCAACTTGCTAACTTTAACCCAATCAGCCAAGCATACTGTTTAACATCATCCCTGGCATTAAAAATACCATTGCAAAAGAAAATGATCCGGTGAGTGCAATTGCAAGACAGCAAAATGCAGTTTGCATTAAAAAGACGTTGGGTTTACCAGAGGCACTTTTTTGAAATGACACATAGGCAAGTAACAGGTTTTCTCTAATTTTTTGAAGGTAAGAACACGCTACTCTGATGATTGGCAAGCTGTACATTGCTAAAAAAGCAAATACAACTTCTATTCCACCAAAATGAAATAACAGTGCAATCTCAGGTGAGAACCAACCAACAATAGCTATCAAGCACCAAAATGCAGCTTTTTGATATTTAGTTAGTTCTTGCCATTTGATCATCGTTTTCTTTGTATTTCCAGTTATATTTAAATTAAGTGAGCAGCTGATTTGTCTAATTTAGTTACATAAGCTTTGAGCTCTGCAAGCTGAAGTTTTTTGCCTTGGTGAGCATTCATCGCTTTGGCAAAATAGCTATTGGCTTGCTGCTGATCACCTGCATGCTCATGAATGATTCCAATTCGAAGATAAGTAAAAGCAAGATTATTTGGGCCTATTTCTGTTTGCAGAGTTTTAGCGCTATCAAGCTCAAGAATTCTTGCAAGTGAATTTAACGCATAGAGCGCACTATCATGTGAGCCATTTATGTACTGAGAATGAGCAAGTTCTAGCTCTTTTTTAAGAAACTCAGCTGTAATTTCATTTGCGTTTGTAGGTACTGCTAACGAGACTAAAGCAGCTAAGGTTAAAACTTTAAACATATTAAACCTCCCTTTAAAATGTGTTTACAGATTAATGAAACTAGATTAACTGGTCAAACTTTATCCACAAGAAAGCAAATTATCAACGAGCTTAATCGCGACCAAAACCAATCAACTTTTTGCCATTTAGGCCATTTTTATGCCATTCGGTTTGCTCTTCACAGAAAATCTGCGCATCTAATTCTTTACTTGGCTCTTCGTTTAGACTGCCTGCAGGAACAAGCAAATAGCTGTTATCTTTTGCAGTGAATGGCAAAGCGGAACCACAGGTTTTACAAAACGCCCGTGATAACGCACGACCAGGGTAATTAAATCGCGTAATGTGCTGTTGGCCTTTTACCCATTCAATAGCATCAGGCGAGGTAAACAAATTTGCGGCATGTGCTGTGCCTGATAATTTTCGACACTGCTCGCAATGACAAAAGAAAAAACGTTTAAAGTTGTCAGTTACTTTGTAGCTTACTTCGCCGCAGCAGCATCCACCAGTAAGTGTTTTAGTCATATCTATCTCCTTATTCGCTAAGCTAAAAATTTATACCCTAAACGATGCGCTATTTAAAAACTTAAGGCAATAAAAAAGGCCATGTTGCGTCTAAAACATGGCCTTTTTGCATTAACAAAACTTAGAAATCTAAGTTTGCTAAAATTTCATCATCAACGTTATTCGATAAGGTCACTTTAAGTTTAGGGGTACGAGCCATTTCACGTTTAATCGCAAAATTAGCTTCTTCGTTACGCGCCCAACTACGACGAGCAATACCGTTATTTACATCAAATAATAGCATAGATTTCAAACGGCGCTCGGCAGCTTCACTACCGTCTAGTAGCATACCAAAACCACCGTTGATCACTTCGCCCCAACCTACACCGCCACCGTTGTGAATAGATACCCAAGTAGCGCCGCGGAAACCATCACCAATTACATTGTGAATCGCCATGTCTGCTGTGAAGCGGCTACCATCATAAATGTTTGATGTTTCACGGAAAGGTGAGTCCGTACCACTTACGTCATGGTGGTCACGCCCAAGTACAACTGGCCCTATCTCGCCACGATTAATGGCATCATTAAAGGCTTTAGCGATTTCAGCGCGGCCTTGTGCGTCAGCATAAAGAATACGAGCTTGCGAGCCAACAACGAGTTTGTTCTGCTTCGCATCTTTGATCCACGTGATGTTGTCTTGCATTTGCTGTTGGATCTCTTCAGGTGAGTCCGCCATGATTTTATTTAAAACGTCTGCAGCAATCGCATCTGTTTTATCAAGATCTTCTGGTTTACCTGACGTGCATACCCAGCGGAACGGGCCAAAGCCGTAGTCAAAACACATTGGGCCAAGAATATCTTGTACGTACGATGGGTATTTAAAATCAATACCATTTTCAGCCATTACATCGCCACCAGCGCGTGATGCTTCTAGCAAGAACGCATTACCGTAATCAAAGAAGTAAGTGCCTTTTGCAGTGTGCTTGTTAACAGCATCAGCGTGGCGTTTAAGTGTCGCTTGTACTTTTTCTTTAAATACTTCTGGCTCTTCACGAATTAAACGATTTGACTCTTCATAGCTGATATCAACCGGGTAGTAACCGCCTGACCATGGGTTATGAAGTGAAGTTTGGTCTGAACCTAAGTGAATGAAAATATCTTCTGCTAAGAAGCTTTCCCATACATCAACCACGTTCCCGATAAAGGCAATTGAAACTACTTCTTCATTTTGCTGAGCCGTACGTACACGCTCAACAAGCTCTGGCATGTTATCGATTAGCTCATCAACCCAACCTTGTTGGTGACGCTTAATAGCCGCCTTAGGGTTAACCTCAGCACATACGGTGATACAGTTAGCAATGTTACCCGCTTTAGGCTGCGCACCACTCATACCACCTAAACCAGCAGTTAAGAAGATCTTACCTTTTGGTGATTCGCCTTTTTCAAGCACTTTACGGAATGCATTCATGACCGTAATAGTTGTTCCGTGAACAATACCCTGTGGGCCAATGTACATAAATGAACCCGCAGTCATTTGACCGTATTGAGTTACACCCAGTGCATTGAATTTTTCCCAATCATCCGGTTTTGAATAGTTCGGGATCATCATACCGTTAGTCACAACCACGCGCGGTGCTTCTACTGATGATGGGAATAACCCCATAGGGTGACCAGAATACATATGAAGCGTTTGATCTTCTTCCATTTCGCTTAAGTACTTCATGGTTAATAAGTACTGCGCCCAGTTTTGGAATACCGCACCGTTACCACCGTAAGTGATAAGCTCTTCTGGGTGCTGTGCTACTGCGGGATCAAGGTTGTTGTCGATCATTAACATGATAGCGGCAGCTTGTTCGCATTTAGCCGGGTAATCGCTGATTGAGCGCGCTTTAAGTTCATAGTTAGGCTTAAAGCGATACATGTAAATACGGCCAAATTGCTTAAGCTCAGCGGCAAATTCAGCGGCTAATTCTTTGTGCCATTCTTTAGGGAAATAACGCAATGCGTTACGAATAGCTAATTGCTTTTCGTCAGCCGATAAAATGTCTTTACGTTTTGGAGCACGGTTTGCATCACTTGGGTACGGTTTTGGCTCTGGTAATACGCTCGGGATACCTTGCTTAATTTGTTCTTGAAAAGTCATTTTTTGCTCCCTAAATTTACTGTGAACGCTTGCGATTTAACAAGTGCAACCATGGCATCAATGTCTGGTTTAAGTAAGCGGTCTTCTTCTAGTTTGGCAACTTTGCTGCGAATGAGCGCAAAGTTTTCTTCAATAATGTCTGAACACTTGTTAGGACGTCTAAATTCGATTGCTTGCGCTGCATACATCAACTCAATAGCAAAGATTTTATCTAGGTTACCTAAAATCTGGTTTAACTTACGACCAGAGATACTCCCCATAGATACGTGATCTTCTTGGCCCATTGATGTCGGTACGCTGTCTGCTGATGGCGGGAAACACAATGACTTATTTTCTGTTACCAGTGCTGCGGTTACATATTGCGGGATCATCATGCCTGAATTTAAGCCTCCCGATGTGGTTAATAAACGTGGTAAGCCGTGTAAACCTTCAAGCAATAAATAACAACGACGATCAGCAATGTTACCAAGCTCAGCCGCAGCAATAGATGCATAATCTAAAGCCATAGCTAATGGTTGACCATGAAAACCACCACCCGAAATCGCTTCTTCCTCACTAATAACAATTGGGTTATCAGTCACTGAGTTCATTTCTATCTCTGCAAGCTCTTTTAAGTGGTAATACGCATTGCGTGACGCACCATGAACTTGAGGAATACAACGCAGTGAATAAGGGTCTTGTACACGATCACAATTGGTATGTGAGGCCATATTCTCAGAATTGGCAAAAAAGCTACGCATACGCGCGGCAACTTCAACGTTACCTTTAAAAGCACGAATAGCATGTAATTCTTCACGGAACGGTGATTGGCTACCTTGCATACCTTCAATGCTCATAGCGCCTGCAATATCTGCAAGGTCTAATAAGTAGCGCATTTTAGTAAGCGCTGTAATGGCGTGCGATAAAATAAACTGAGTACCGTTGATTAACGCAAGACCTTCTTTAGCATGCAGATCAAGCGGCTCTAAGCCATGCTCTTTTAATACCTCTGCCGCGGGTTTGATTGTGTCGTTTACCCAGAACTCGCCTTCACCTAAAAGAGGTAAAAATAGGTGTGATAATGGCGCTAAGTCACCCGATGCGCCAACTGAGCCTTGCTCTGGTACAACCGGGATAATATCTAGTTCAATAAACTTAAGCATACGCTCAACAACGGTTAAACGAATACCTGAAAAACCTTGGCTTAATGCATGTACTTTGGTGATTAGCATTAACTTTGAAATAGGCTTAGCAATTGGCTCACCCACACCAACAGCGTGTGTGATCAATAAGTTCTTTTGTAATAGGTTTGTTTCTTGTGGAGAAATTTGTGTATCACACAGTGGACCAAAGCCCGTATTGATACCATAAATGGCTTTATCTGAGGCAGCCATTTTATCTACGTTTTGGCGGCTTTTATTAATTTTATCAATGGCTTCTTGGCAAAGCTCTGCCTGTAACGTACCGGCTGCAATCGCATTAACGTTATCTATCGTTAATTGGTCAACACCATACTTAAATGTCATTTATAACTCCTAAAAACAGGATTAAGTTTTAATTAGTGGCAGTCTAGCTTGCTCTAGTTGTTTTACAAATGCATAATTATCGTTATTCATTCCAGATTTATCGAACTAAAAGAGCCACTATGCAAGTTCATGATGTAGACCTACGATTATTGCGTGTTTTTGTAGCAATTGTTGAGTGTGGCGGGCTTTCAGCCGCAGAGTCACGTTTGAATATTGGCCGCTCAACGATCAGTGCGCATTTATCAGATTTAGAAGTAAGGCTTGGTATTAAATTATGTAAACGTGGCCGCAGTGGTTTTGAAATTACAGATGCAGGTGCTATTACCTACCAAGCATCAATTGAACTGCTTCAGCAATGCGAAGCCTTTGCTAATACCGTCGCAAGCTCTAAAAACGAGCTATCGGGGCGTTTAAGTATTGCTATGATAGATACCATGGTAAGTGACCCTCGCTGCGCCATTCCCCGCGCAATTGCAAGGTTAAAAGGCAAAGGTAAAAACATTCAGTTTGATATTAACGTCTGTGAAGCCCGTGAGGTAGAAACCGCAGTAGCCAATGGCCGTTCATTAGTGGGTATTGGTGTTAGCCGTCATCATATTCGCGGATTAGATTACACTGCCCTACATAACGAAACTAACTTTTTGTATTGTGCAAAAGGTCACCCACTGTTTGAGTATGAAGACAAACAAATCAATGAGCTTATTAAAGAAGCCGAAGTTATTACCAGTAACTACATGCGAGATAAAGAAAGTAGAAACGATGGCTTAAACTACCAAAACAGTGCGGTAGCCTACCATGATGAAGGTATCGCACATTTGATTTTATCGGGTGAGTTTATTGGTTATTTACCCGACCACTATGCTCAGTTCTGGGTTGATAAAGGCATTTTTAAAGCTATTCAACCAAACAAATATCACTACGATATTCCTGTTGTATTAATAACCTCTAAAACAAATGCCAATTCACCACTCGCAAGCGCCATGATCAAAGAAATCAAAGACTGCTATGGTGTTTAATTCACTTATTGCTAGTTTCGCTATTCTTGAGCTCGATTATTAGTACAGTACTAAACGCGATCAGTGCAAGATTTGTAGTCACCGGATTGAATGCTTCTATCAATAGTGCTGGTTGTAAAAAAGCTACAAACAGTATTAAACCTATTAACGATAAAATATTGACTATATTGATTAAAATTGAACGATAGAAAATAAAAAACAACACCGCAAAGACGATTTCACCAACCCCAGCAGCTCGTGTTATGAGCATTGAAATTTCGGCATTAAAACCAAAACTGGCTGTCATCCGTTGTTCAAGTGGAGAGATATGGATAATTTTTGGGAAAAGGCCATGGTAAAGCCAAGTAAAGCTAATAATAAACCGTGAAATTTGCACTGCCGTTAGATTTTTCATAATACCCTATTAAACGTGTTGTGTGTTCTTTAAAAGAACACACAACAAATAAGTATTATACTGTTGGTTTTCCAAAACGGTTCTCACCTGCATCACCTGCTAGGAAACCATTTTCTATGAGTGCCCAGATCCCACCGATTACAGGAACAAAACCAATTAGTACCCACCAGCCTGATTTATTACGGTCATGCCAGCGTTTAATTTGAATAGCTAGCGAACACCATATAAGTGGCACATATAAGATAAGCATAATTATAGAGATAGCTGATTCGCTACCACCCGAAAGCAATGCGGCAATAAACATTAAAACGAATGAAGCAGCAATCATTCCTAGTACTGAAAACCAATAGGTTTTGCGAGGAATGCGGCCGTTAAAAGAAAATAGTATTTCTTTTACACTAAGGCTTGTTGTTTCTGTTGAAGTTGATACTACATTTGATTCTGGGGCTTGATATACGTTTTCTGACACTGTCATTTCCTTTGAATTGTGTTTTAGTAAACTACTATTATTTGTTAGCTCACTGATTTATAACATTAACTAAACTAGTATTAGCAAGAATAAGATAACATAAATTTAGTTAATTTGGGTACTAATAAATTTCTTAGCTCTTTTTTATGTAACCTTTTACCCTAAGTTAGTAGCTTACAGAGCATAAAAAAAGCACCATGAAGGTGCTTTTAATTAACTCGGTTGTTGCCAATATTTGGCATATAAATTTGGATAGGTTTGTTTTAAATACTTGGCTTTATCTTTAAAGCGTTTACCTTTTGGTTGCTCAAGGCCAGATGGAATAAAAGGTAACTCGTCGTCATTACGTTCTTCGTAAAGCATACCGGCAATTAAATCGTATTCATCTAAATACGGGTAAGGCTGTTCGTTTAAATGATAAACCGGCGTACACTCTGCAATTGAGTCTGGGTTTTCAAGCGCCTTTAAAAACGCCTGTTCACCACGTGAAATAAGCCAACATAAAAACTCAGAGAAACCATAATCGTCATTACAACCGGCCATTACATAAGCGGCACCAAATAAGTCCCAGGTATAGGCTTTGCGCATACGTAGGTTAAACTGCTTATCAAATTCCATCAGCTGTTCGTCAGATAAATCAGCCAGCTTTGCTTTTAATGCATTACAAACCGACTCAGGCTCAGCAGTTTTATCTTCGGCGGTCACGAGTTGCCAAAATTCACTTTCGCTTAAAACACTCATGATAAAATCTCTTTCACGCGCCCTACTTGACCATCATCAAGTTGAACTTTAATGCCATGCGGGTGATTCGGTGATTTAGTTAAAATACGTGACACCACGCCTTGAGTTAACTGACCTGTTCGTTGATCTTGTTTTAATACAATGTTGACTTCGCAGCCAATTGAAATTTGTGAACGCGTAGGCACTGCCATTGCAAAATCTCTTTCAATAATTTTTGCCGATTATAGCTATTTGCGGCTGGCTTACCAAATTAAACCTGTTTGATTGGGCTGTTTTTAAGCAGCTCCTTTGGCAATATCTCATTTAAGCGTTTAATGATAGCATCAGCCTTGCCTTTAATTTGAAAGTCGTAACCTTGGCCGTTGCCATCTAATATGACGGCTAAATAGTTATCAGCAACTTTCAGTTGGGTAATACGGCTTAATTCAAGTGTCTCTTCTTTATCACCATAATAAACCTGCTTAACCGTTAGGCTTGTGTCTGTTGTCGTGAGTGTTTTACTAAGGGCTGTTTTGGCTGCGAATTTTTCTGTTGAGCGATAGGCCTGCACCATAAAACCGATTGCAAATATAAACCCGTTATAAGATACAAGAGTATGTGGGCCTGATTGCACACTATAGACACCGAACCCAACACATAGCACAGCCAGTGCTAAATTTAGAGTAACTAACTTTTTTGAGGTTAAATTCATCATTATTCCTTTAAAAATGAAATTGCTTTTGCATTAATAGCTAAATCTACAGCGCTCAATTCTTTGATAATTAGATTGGTAATTAACTGGGTTTGCTCAGCGGTTAACGGCAGTTCTTTACAATAACAACTTACTTTTAGTGATTGCGGTAGCTTTTTTAGATCAGCTGTATGAGTTAACCATGAAAATTCGTGTACCTGATCTTTTGCTAGTTCACACGCTTGTGTTAACGCAACTCGAATTGCTTTGTCTTGACGTTTTTCAGTTTTGGTCATGTTCTGCTTGTTGTTTTTTAAACTCTTCGTAACTGTCCTGCTGGCGCTTTACACACTCGTGATACTCTTTATCAGCCATATAATTGCATTCACTTAAACGTGCCGATTGAATTTCATGATAACGGGCATCTGAGCTACACGCTGATAAACACACAGCAACAGTCGCGATTACGGCCAATTTTAAAGCATTAAAAAACATTTAATTTCCTTTATGTAGTTATACATTGGTGCTGCATTTTCCTGTATATTGCGTGGGTTTAAATATTATTACCAAAGGGTTCTATATGATGTTGTCGCAGTTACAACAGCTGTTTCAGCGTATCGATAAAAGTAAAATTTTTCAATCATTTGTTATTGCTGTTATTGTTATTTCGGCATTAACAGTCGGGGCACACACCTATTCACTTCATCCAACGGCCGAGCTTGCCTTACATTGGATGGACTTAGGCATCACGGTTTTCTTTTTAGTTGAGCTAGTGATCCGCTTTATTGCAAGCCGGGGCTTTAAAGATTTCTTCAGCAAAGGTTGGAACATTTTCGATTTTATAATCGTAGTTGGTAGCCTTTACCCTGCAGCTGGTTCAACAATTTTTATCGCTCGATTACTGCGTATTTTCCGCGTGTTGCGACTTGTATCAATGATCCCAGAGCTTAGACTGCTGGTTAACTCGCTTTTAAAAGCCATTCCACAAATGGGCTATATCGCCCTACTCATGTTTGTGATCTTCTATATTTATGCCGCTATGGGTAGCATGTTATTTGCTGATATTAACCCGGTATTATGGGGCGATGTATCTATTTCTATGCTCACCCTGTTCAGAATTGCCACGTTTGAAGATTGGACTGATGTTATGTATGAAACTATGGCTGTGTATGAGCTCAGCTGGATTTTCTATCTAACGTTCATCTTCTTAACAGCCTTTGTATTTTTAAACATGATGGTTGGTGCAATTTTAGAAGTTATGTCTGAAGAGCATCGTAACGCCCGCGAAGAGCAAACATCTGATGCCGACATGCCAGCAACCAAAGGGCAAATTGCTCAGCTACAAGCTGAAATGGCCGAACTCAAACAACTATTGAAAGAAAAGCAGTAAGGTTTTTAGCTATTAGGCGCTAGGACCTAGACCCTAGCGCCTGCATTTTAAAACTTATTAATATCAAGCAGCTTTTTGCAATCTAACTCAACCTGAATATTTACGAGCCAACTCTATAATCTCTTCTTTTATAGCTTTCACTTGTTCTTGAGCAGCTGGATGCTCTAGCAAACCCAATTCAATAATGCCTGTGCATTTATTTATAAATGTTTCAGTAGAATTATTTTTCGGTATAAAAATTACATATGCAAACCCAGGCATCAAACTTGGTGTACAACCACCTGGTTTAAGCAATATATTTTTAGGTATAGATTTATTAGCCGATAGAGTGTCAGTTAAATCAAAATCAACTTTAACGTTATTAGTCTCAGAGGTTTTTATTAGTTTTAAATTTGTGACCTTGATTAAGTGAACTGACTTAGATGTTTCGTAAAAATGTTCTAATGAATACCCACAATTACAAGCAATAGCTGAAAATGATTCAAAGCTGAGTAAAAAAAAGCACCCGCCAAACAATTCTTTTTAATGTCATTAAGCCCTTCATTTAACCTCAAAGCATTTATTTAAATTCATTAATTACTCTCAAAATAAGCTTGATATCTGGCCTTCTGCTATTTTTGTATGACATATAAACAATTCAAAAGGCATACCAATATACATACCTTGATGAGCAGATGAATCCAACACTTCTATAAATATATCAGCAGTTTCTCCATCAAAGAACTCTTTACCCTCTTCAAAAATAAGTCTACAGCTGGTATCAACACGGTTCAAATACGAAATTCGAGTGTAACAACCACTTCCAGTATATCTAAATGCATGAGGGGGGCGTTTTATGACTAAGAATGTAACTTTTGCTGAAATATTCATTACATATCACCCTCTTTTTTCTACTTTCCATGGTGGGTTTAAGCGGTTTTCTCCGGCCCAATACAATTTAATTTTATTCCCTGATGGGTCTTTTAGAATTGCTTCTGTCCATAAATAACGCTGGGCGGTTGGTGGCTGTTCAAAACTAATGCCTTTTTCAACAAGGCTTGCATAAAGCTCATCGAGCTGCTCATGTTCAAAATAAATGACCGCATCATTACTAAACTCTTCAGTTTCTAATGACAACGAAAATGTGGCATCACCATCTGGACATTGAAAGCGTGCGTAATGCGGGGTATCCACAATCTGAATCATTCCTAATGTTAAATAAAAGGCCACCGCTTCGTTCATATCCTTTACAGGCAACGTCACCTGATTGAGATTCATTAGTCACTCCAATGTAATGCTTTATTCGTTGCTTCAGCATATCGCGTTCATTAAATTAAGCAAAAGATAAGTGACGAAAGTAAAGTTAGCGAGTTTCAAGTTTCAAGGAGGAAAGTTAGAAAGCTACAAGGTGAAAGTTTGTAGGAGGCGTTTTAACGCCGAACATCTAAATTCACGGCTGAAGCCGTTCCTACGTGATTCGTCGTGGGCGTGAAACTTGTTTCGCGCGTTTGTAGGTCGTGCTTTAGCGCGTAATTTGAAAAATGTTCAAGGTTTTGTCGCCATAAATGACGACCTACACCAATATCACCTTTCGGCTTGGGAGCCGTTTCAAAGCCTAATATTATATTGCTCACGGCTAAAGCCATTCCTACACAAGTTCCATATGCAATATTGGAAAAGGCTTGCCCATATCATCTGAAGGGGAACGTGAGGCAACTTTAAAACCCATGTGCTGATAAAACCCAACTGCAAGTGGGTTTTGCTCATTTACATCCACTTTGTTGGCAGCTAATTGCTCAATTGCATAGTTCAGAAGTGCTTTACCAACCCCCTTACCTCTTGCGGCATCTAAAATGAACAGCATTTCTATTTTGCTATCGTGTACACCAACAAAGCCTAAAATTGTTTTATGTTCACTCTTAATGCACTTTAAAGTTACGTTGGGAAAAGCTTGCTCAATAATAATTGGCTTAAAAAAGGCGATGTCGTCTTCTGTTATAAAATCATGGGTCGCTCGTACTGAGTTTTCCCACACATCAAGTAGCTCTGGATAATCATCAGAGTTCACACTTTCTATTTTCACTTTAATCCTTTTTTATCATCAAGTACTTTATGTAGTTCGGTTAATGATAAAGATTTATAAAAGTACCAACCTTGGACTTGATGATCAGAATTATATTCTTTTATAAAGCTGTATTCTTCAACCGTCTCAACACCTTCAAAAATGACCAGACGATTTAGATTTGAAACCAGAGACATGATGGCTAATACCATATCCTTTTTGAATTCATCTGTGATCGATTGGGTAAGTATTTTATCAATTTTAATGATATCGAAGTTAATCTCTGTCAGCCAAACAAGGTTAGATACTCCGGTTCCAAAATCATCAAGTGCTATGACGAAGCCAAAATCTTTTGCCCTTGTCGCAAAATCAGATAACTCTTTTAGAGGCAAACCTATACGCTCCGTTATTTCAATTTTAACTTGCTGAGGTTTTATCTGATACCTAACACAAAGCTTATTCAAGCGGTCTAAATATTCTGGAGTCTGAATTTCATAAGCATTTACATTAATAGCAACTGTGAATTCTGGGTCACGATGCAAAATCGGGGAAAGCTCTATAAATGCTCGTTTAACTGAGTCATATGCTAACTTTGAGTACAAACCTAACTGCTCTGCAATACTCAAAAATAGTTCAGGTGATACGTTTCCATGAACCGCGTCTTTCCACCTAACCAAGCTCTCAACACCGACAATTTTACAATTTTTTAATTCAATAATTGGTTGATACTCTAAATATAAATCGCCGCTTTGAATGGCCTTACGCAGCCTAAACTCGATTGAATGATTCTTATCTAAAAATGAAATAATAGAGTAAGCAATTAAAAAGCTGACTAACCCGATCAAACAAATAAGTAATGCAGATACATACACAGGTAAATAAAGTAATCCAGGACGATTATTCGTTGTTTCAACACAGTATTGAAACTTTTTACTACATATTTCTAATACCTGAGATTTCAAAAAAGTATTGTTTTTTAATTGGTACTGCGACGAGTAATTATGAAAAGTATGCTGCTTATTTTTTGACACAATTTTATAAGAAAACCCCTTATCTAAATGATCAAAACTCTTAAAAGGCTGATTGATAGTAAAAGCAATAACGTTATCTTTTTTTGTAATGTCATATTTAGCCGGAACAGGGAAAATACCACCAACTTTAGCAGCAAATTGATAACCAGAAGGTGAATGATAAAAAACCCCTTCAAGTAAAAAAGGAGCGTCTAATAATCCCCAGTTAGCTGAACACAAAACCCTATCATCAAAAATCAATCCTAAATCATGGGTGTATTCATATTTTGAAAGAATTATACGAAGTTCGTTTATTGTCGTTGCATCACACTGACTCGGGGATATAGCAGAAACATCTCGCATCGAAGCCGCTAAATCACTCGATATGCTTTCTGCTTTTAATAATAAAGAATTGGCAAACTGTTTTTGGTAATTTAGTTGTAGATAACTAACAATGAGGTGAAAGGAAAAGATAAAAAAACCATGATAAAAACTATATAGATAGTTTGTTTATTATTGTTTGTCTTTAATGTTTTTCCTTTCATGCGTAACTTATCTTTTAGTTATATTATTACAAAAACTAAACCTTAATTACCATTAAATCAACAAATTCCAATAAAAAAGGAACAGAAAATCTGTTCCTGATATAGAAAATGCATTTTGACCCAATTTTAACTACACCTTAAACTTACCGACTAGGTCGGTAAGTAGATGAGATAGCTGATTCAACCGCTCGCCATTTTCACGCGCTCCCTGTGCAATATCACTAACATCGTCAGCGGCGTTTTTAATTTCTACAACATTACGATTAATATCTTCAGCTACGTGCTGTTGTTCTTCGGCTGCGGTCGCTATTTGTGTGTTTAAATCACTTATATTAACGATTGAAGCAGTAATTTCGCTAAATTGCTGCTGTGCAGAATGCGCCAACTCAACTGTTTTATTTGTGCGGTTCAAGCTGGTTGTCATTTCTTTAGACACCTGATCAGACATCTTGCGCAACGTATCGAGTTGACTTGCTATTTCTTCTGTTGACTCTGATGTTCTTTGCGATAGCGCTCGGACCTCGTCTGCAACAACAGCAAATCCTCGACCATGGTCACCGGCACGTGCAGCCTCAATAGCAGCATTTAGCGCTAATAAATTAGTTTGTTCAGCAATGCCACGTATAACACTGAGAATCGACATGATATTTTCACTTTCAGCATCGAGTTGGTTTATATCTTGAGTTGCTTTGGTGATCACTTCTGACAAAGATACAACGCTATCAACCGTCTCAGTAATAACACTTTGTCCAAGTTCAGAGGCTTGTTGAGTTTGCGAAGCAAGTTCGGCTGCATTTGCACAACTGGCAGAAACCTCATTTGCTGTTGCCGCCATTTCATTAATAGCTGTTGCCGCCATTTCAAGAGCTTGCTGTTGTTGAGATGTTGAACCCGATAATTGAGAAGCTTGTGACGAGGTGTGTGCAGAAGTCTCACTAACATTCTGTGCGCAGTCATTAATTTGCTTAACCAAGTCCGAAATCAAGTTTAAAAATAAATTAAAGCTGTTTGCTAGTTTTGCTGTTTCATCGCGTGTTTTAATAACTAAACGCTTAGTTAAATCACCTCCACCTTGGGATATCTCCGTAAGGCCATCACTTACCTCAACAATTGGTGCAGAAATTAATTTAGAAATATAGCTAGCAACAAGAATGAATACAGCAATCAGAATTGCACTGATGACTAAAATGGTAATAGTCGTTGCGTTTGCTGCACTCATTACTTCAGATTTTTCAACTAGACCGATAAATTTCCAGCCTAGCTTTTGCGAAGTATAAATATTAGCCAAGTAATCTTTGCCATTAATGTCTATTTCAAACTGACCATGATTGTTATTGGCAAGCTGTTTGTATTTACCATTATCAATCTGGCTTAATTGTTTAAACCGATAATCAGCATTTTTAACATCAACCAGCACATTGCCACTATCTTCAATCAGCATTAGATAGCCGGTTTCACCAAGTTTAATGTTAGCAATAATATCTGTAAGGCCCTGCAAAGAGACGTCCATGCCCTGTACGCCAATAAACTCGCCAGCTTGTTTAATGGCTTTTACTGTGGACACTATAACCATGTCATCTGCCGCCCAATAATAGGCATTGGTTCTTACTGTTTTTCCATTTGCTGCTTTACCCGTTTTATACCAAGGCCTAACTCTTGGGTCATAATTTGCTGTCACTTCACCCTCTGGCCATTGAATATAACCACCTTGCTCGTTCCCCATGTAGATGTAAGCAAGGCCTGGATGGGTTTTGCCAAAATGATCAAATAAGTTAAATGCGGTTTTTTCTGTGTTACTGCCATTTGCGTGATCAAGTTTCACTGAATTAGGCGATTGCATATGGGTTTTAACGCCTTGCTCGGCGTCTAAAATAGCGGAATGAGAAGCAAGATAATCGACGTTTTTCTCTATTTCGTCAAAAAACATACTAATGCCGTTATCGACTTGTCTCGCCTCTCGTTCGCTTAGTTCAGCGAAATTATCTAATGCCTGCTGTCTTAATTGAGTAATGACTAAAACGGCAATAATTATAAGAGGAAGCGCAATGGCCGATGCAAAAGATAACTTTAATTTTTTAGAAATGTTCATGGAGAGTTCTCAGCTAGGTACTTACGAAAATATAGTTAATCACTTAACTTTCAGCAAGCTATTTAACTTATATTCAATACAACTAAACCACCATTGATAGATTAATAAAATAAGCAATAAGAATTGATATGTACCTACACTTTATATTGACACAAACTTGTAATGTACTAACTTTAAATATTGTGATTAACACGATTTTAACAACAATGGACTTAGCGGTTTCCAACCAATTGGCAGCATTTGCAGGAAGCAAAATTGCTGCCTATTCTTCTCTTGATTTAATAAACAGCAGTGCAGTATAGATAGTATTAAAACAACTTAGCGTAGTAAGTGTTACTGAATCGATAAATCAGCTAGCGTCTAGATTGCCTATCCCTACCCCATATTTAAGCATATAGCTAAGTAAGGCCTGAGCATCTGGGTGTTTATCTGCTTTTAACCCTGTTACAACACCTTGTTGATCTTCATCCGATTTATGCTGGCCTAACTTCTCTTTTGCCTGAATTGAGTCAAGTTCAATTTTAATACCCACTATGCCACGTAATAACTTTGCTTGGTAATCGGCTGGCAACAAACTAGTGTCGTTTAAAATACTCGGCTCGTATTGGCTAATTAGCTCATCGAGGCATGCTAAGGTGTTGTCATCATCGAGGTACTCTACTTTCCCAATGGCATGAACCGCAGCGTAGTTCCAAGTCGATACAGCAGGTTTTTCTGCATACCAAGTGGGTGAAATATAACTATGCGGGCCATTAAAAACCACTAATACACGCGTATCTTGCAAGCTTTTACCATGACGATTCGCTCGTGACACATGACCATATAAAGTGCCCAACTCGCCTTCATCAGGTTTATAAACTAAAGGCAAATGTGTTGCCTCAAATTCACTATCAACCATCAATGCAAAGCTGTAGTTTTTGATAAACTGCGACACTCGCTCTGGTGTCATTTTCCATTTATTGGGGGTGTGCATTACTTTCCTTTAGTGCTAAAAAAGGCCAGCAAACTGCTAGCCTTAATATTGAAATGTGTAATTAATGTTGGCCATCAACAATAATGCGTAACATGCGACGAAGTGGCTCTGCAGCACCCCATAACAATTGGTCACCAACCGTAAACGCACTGATATATTCAGGGCCCATCACTAATTTACGAATACGACCTACCGGAATAGACAAGGTACCGGTTACTTTTACAGGTGTTAAGTCTGTTGCAGTAATGTCACGATCATTCGGGATCACTTTCACCCACTCGTTGTGAGAGGCAAGGATCTCTTCAATTTTCTCAACGCTAATATCTTTGCGTAGCTTAATTGTCATTGCTTGCGAATGACAACGCATTGCACCAATGCGCACACATAAACCATCAACAGGGATAGGCTGCTGGCTGCTACCTAAAATTTTGTTCGCTTCTACCTGCGCTTTCCATTCTTCTTTACTCTGACCGCTTGGCATTGGTACATCAATCCAAGGGATAAGGCTACCAGCTAAAGGCACACCAAACTGATCTTGTGGCAAATCGCTTGAGGCAATTTTTTCGGTAACTAATTTATCAATTTCAAGAATCGCAGCATTAGGATCAGCAAGTTTGTCTGCCACTGTTTCGTGAATTGCACCCATTTGCGCAATTAACTCTTTCATGTTGCGTGCACCAGCACCTGAAGCGGCTTGATATGTCATTGGGCTAACCCACTCAATCAAGTCTTGTTCAAATAAACCGCCTAGCGCTAGCAGCATCAATGATACAGTACAGTTACCACCCACATAGGTTTTAACACCTTGCTCTAAGCCTTGATCAATCACGTCTTTATTGACTGGATCAAGAACAATAATGCTATCGTCACTCATACGCAGTGCCGATGCTGCGTCAATCCAGTAACCTTGCCAACCTGATTCGCGTAATTGCGGGTAAACGGCTTTGGTATAGTCACCGCCTTGGCAAGTGACAATAATGTCCATCTTCGCAAGCTCAGCGATATCATTAGCATCTAAAAGCGGTTTAGCAGGACCCGCAAGATCAGGACCTAATTGACCGGTTTGTGAGGTGGTGAAAAAAGTGGTGTCGATTTTAGAAAAATCATTTTCTTGTTGCATACGATCTAATAACACAGAGCCAACCATGCCCCGCCATCCGACTAATCCTACTTTTTTCATTGTTTGTTCCACTGTTTGATTCATTCCAATTACCTAAACTGTTAAAAATTAAAGTCCATTGCGTGAGAGTTTAATTTTTACAGGGATAATCTAGCATTGCGGCCAAAGCAAAACCAGCGCAAACCGAGTAACATCAAAATTTTTCATCATCGTATTAGCGGACAAGCATCTGGTAGCACCATGTTTAGCGCACCAGCATGCACTTCAAAACGTTGTTGTTTTGAAGTGATTGGCTCGCCATCTAAGTTTATTGGCATTTCTGTTTGTGTTTGCCATTCAAGCCATGGCACTTGAAAACGTTTTACCCACTGTTGTGATGAATTAGGATAATTGCTGAGCTCTTCTATAACCGCTGGTACATCTGAAATTGCAAATGATGTAAACGCCACTAAATCAACCAAGCCATCGTTTATGTATGCATGTGGTGAAAGTTGCTGACCACCACCCGCTTGGCGGCCGTTACACACGGCAGCAGCAATAATATCGCCCGAAGTTCGCTCACCATCAGGGAGGGTAAGCTCGCCACTGTAAGGTACAAAGCTCAGCGCTTGAACAAGCCCTGCCAAGGTATATGCGCCACCACCGAGTAAGTTTTTCAGTGCAGGTGGTGTGGTTGCGGTAATTTTTGCCCCAAAGCCCGCACTGGCTACGTTTACAAAATAACGCTTATCAACCTCAACTGTATCAATTGCATACGGCTGACCCTGTGCGGCAAGTTCAAGTGCTGGCAAGTACCCGTCAGGAATCTTAGCGGCTGTGGCAAAATCATTTGCCGTGCCCATAGGTAAAATAGCAAGCTCTAAACGCTGTGATTTTTCCATTTTCATTAATGCATTAACGGCTTCATTAACAGTGCCATCGCCACCAGCCACAACAACACGTTTCACGCCTTCGTCAGCGGCCTCATTAATAAAGCGCTCAATGTCACCCCCTTCATAGGTAACACGCACAGCAAGAGACTGACTGGCTCGAAATTGACTAATTGCTTCACGAAGCTGCTCATCAGCCGCTTTTTTGCCATTTAAAATTAATCGTAAGTCCATTTTTAATCCCTGTTTAACACTTAGAACTACCATAACACGCAATGGTTTATACAAAAAAGCCCTGCTATTGCAGGGCTAAATCAACGTTAGGATTTATTATTGTATCCTTCCTTGGGGAGTTTAATTAAAACTCGTAGCTGAAGCCTAAGCTAAACTTAGTGCCTTCTTCTTTCTTCCAAAGTGATAAACCTTCTTGCTCAATTTCTTTATCTTGACCAAGGATGTTTTCAATTTTGAACTTCACTTTTGTGTTAAAGTTCGGGAAGTAAGAGTAAACTAAATCAAGCGAATGGAATGGCTTCTCTTCTGCATCTTCATTACCGCGAGTACCCGGTACAATAATACGCGGTCCAAACACGTTATATACAAGCGATGTCGAGTGGAAACCATCAGCAGAGTCATAACCCATCTGTAAGTTTGCTACCCACTCAGAGTGACCCACTAAACGGCGCTCATCGTTAGTAACAATGTTAGACACTGTATCTGCATCAAGTGCATCTTTTAATTGCTGCTCAAACAACGAATCAACGCCGTCAGAATCATCAATACCTAGTTTCACACTTGAGTCAGATAGCGTAACGTTACCCGACAAGAACACACTCGACCAATCGGCACTGATAAAACTGAAATCAGTCAAGAAATCAACTTCAATACCCGTTAACT
>NZ_JAKGBG010000057.1:0-28415 GCF_021532595.1 Pseudoalteromonas sp. OFAV1 | reverse complement strand
GGCGAATACATTAAAGTGACCAGGGGTAGCTCCCCAAATAGAGTCCGTATATAAGCCAGCATCTAATCTTTATTTAATAAATACTCCGTTGACAAAAAACGGGGAGTCCATATAAGGACACAGAGAGAACTGAGGAAAACAAGGAGATCTCTAAAGCGAAGCGTCTCTTATCCTCTTTGTGAAATTACCTTCTCTGTGCAGCGCGCAGCGCCTCGGTGACCTCTGTGGTTCAAGTCTTTATTTCACAAAGAGAAGTGAATGAGAAGACAATGAGTATGCGAAATAGACTGCTACTTAATATGAATCCTCTAAAGCGAAGCGTCTCTTATCCTCTTTGTGAATTTTGGTGTCTAGGTGTAGCGCGCAGCGCCTCGGTGACCTCTGTGGTTCAAATCTTTATTTAACAAAGAGAAGTGAATGAGAAGACAATGAGGAAACCCAAATTAACTTCACCAACCTTCTTCTAAGACACAGCCAAGTAACCTATTTATCGAGACGAACTGTTTGCTAGATTTTTTTCGAACCACAGAGGACACAGAGAGCACAGAGAAAGACAAGGAGTCCTCTAAAGCGCAGCGTCTCTTATCCTCTTTGTGAATTTTGGTGTCTCAGTGTAGCGCGCAGCGCCTCGGTGACCTCTGTGGTTCCAATATTTTTATTCACAAAGAGAAGTGAATGAGAAGACAATGAGGAAACCCAAATTAACTTCACCAACTTTCTTCTAAGACAGAGCCAAGTAACCTATTTATCGAGAAGAGCAGTTTGCCAGATCTTTTTTGAACCACAGAGGACACAGAGAGCACAGAGGAAGAAACGGAGGTATTAAAGTGTACTTCTCTAAAGCGAAGCGTCTCTTATCCTCTTTGTGAATTTTGGTGTCTCTGTGAAGCGCGCAGCGCCTCGGTGACCTCTGTGGTTCAAGTCTTTATTTCACAAAGAGAAGTGAATGAGAAGACAATGAGGAAACCCAAATTAACTTCACCAACCTTCTTCTAAGACACAGCCAAGTAACCTATTTATCAAGAAGAGCAGTTTGCCAGATCTTTTTTGAACCACAGAGGACATAGAGAGCACAGAGGAAGAAACGGAGGTATTAAAGTGTACTTCTCTAAAGCGAAGCGTCTCTTATCCTCTTTGTGAATTTTGGTGTCTCTATGAAGCGCGCAGCGCCTCGGTGACCTCTGTGGTTCAAATCTTTATTTCACAAAGAGAAGTGAATGAGCCAATAGTAAAAGAACTTACTGATTTGCCTCTAAAGCGCAGCGTCTTATAATCTCTCTGTAAATTAGGTTTTTGATATAAATCTGATGCGGGTTGACGCGAGTTTTAAGCCTCACGCAACAGACTAAAATCTACCTCAGGCAAACTCTCAAAACCCGGACGTGCAAATAAATAACCTTGCATTAAACTCACCCCAGCTTGGCGTAACCATTGATATTCCTCAATCGTTTCAATACCCTCAGCCAGCGTAGTGATATTTAATTCATCAAACATCGCAATACAATGGCTCACAATTGCTTGACGAGTTTTATTTAAATGAATATCTCTAATTAGTGCCATATCAAGTTTAATAATATTGCTTTGAAAGTCAGCTAATAAATTTAAACCCGAATAACCAGAACCAAAATCATCCGTAGCCGTAATAAACCCCAACGACTGATAATATTCAACAACACGTTTAATGTGATTTGTGTCTTCAACTTGCTCAACCTCGGTAAATTCAAACATAATCTGCTCTACCGGAAAGTCATATTGTTTAGCCGCTTCAAGGGTTGTTCTAATACAGCGCTCAGGTTTGTAAATCGCGTTAGGTAAAAAGTTGATACTCAAAATAGAATCAAGCTTTAGCTTTGCTGCAAGCGAAATAGCTTTGATACGACAAAGTTGGTCGAAGGTATAGCGGTTCTCATCGTTCACTTGTGAGATAACAGAATAAGCCGACTCATTATTAGGCCCGCGAACTAATGCTTCATAACCAAAGATCTGCTTTGCTGCGCAGTCAATGATAGGCTGAAAAGCCATGGTGAAATCAAAGCCAAGTTCTAGTTTGTCTTTACAGTTATTGCAACCTGTTGGCTGGCAATGAGTTTGCTTGTCGTGCATGCTTACCTCAGACTAAAGTCTTCTTAATACATAATAGTGCTAGTAAATTGCCAATTGTGCAATGTTGTTGAGTTAAAAGTATAAAACTATAGAGAAAATATGTAGCTGCCGTTTTACATAGTGTCAAACAGGCATTTATTTACTGTAGGTTCTTTATGCACAAAGAGAAAACAATGAGGTATAAAAACTTACTTCTCTAAAGCTCAGCCTCTTTGTGTGTATTTGTTTTCTCTGTGTAGCGCACAGCGCCTCTATGTACTCTGTGGTTCCAATATTTTTTGCACAATGAGGAGTGAATGAGAAGGCATTGAGGATTTATCGTATTTACTGCCAGTATATTTTCATAGACATATTAGATTTTCTCTAACCACAGAGGACATAGAGTGCACAGAGGAAGACAATGAGGTATAAAGAATTACTTCTCTAAAGCGCAGCGTCTCTTAGCCTCTTTGTGAGTATTGGTTTTACTCTGTGTAGCGCGCAGCGCCTCGATGAACTCTGTGGTTCAAATATCTTTTTGCACAAAGAGAAGTGAATGAGAAGACAATGAGATACTAGTTAATCCTATTAATTTTTCCTCTAAAGCGCAGCGTCTCTTATCCACTTTGTGAGTATTATTTCTTCAATATTGTGCCTCATCTATTACGCTGGAGTATAAAAATATTTCCCGCCAAAAATACTTAAAATCAATTTGATATCTTTTTAGTACCTAGCTTTAATGGTATTTTAGCGCCAAGCAATCTTGCCCCTATAAAGGAAGTAAAATGGCATCCAAAACCGTCGAATACTACAACCAAAATGCGCAAGCATTTGTAGATGCCACACTCGATGTAGACCTCAATGAACTTTATGACGAATTCTTACCGCTGATCCCAAAAAAAGGCGCTTTACTCGATGCCGGTTGTGGCTCTGGCCGCGACGCCTTCATCTTTAAAGAGCGTGCTTATAGCGTAAATGCATTCGATATCAGCCCAGCTATGGCAAAGCTGGCGTCAGAATACTTAAACCAAGACGTAGCAGTAAGCAGCTTTCTAGAGCTAAACGACGTTGCCAAATACGACGGCATTTGGTGCTGCGCAAGCCTTATTCACGTAGCAAAAAACGATTTAACCGACGCATTCAACAACCTTGCCCGCGCATTAAAGCCACAAGGCATCGTGTATGTATCGTTTAAATACGGCGACGGCGAGCGCGAACACAACGGTCGCGAATTTACCGATCTAAACGAACAAGCCCTTGAGAGCATAATTAAAGGCACAGACCTATTTATCCTCAAGTCGTGGCAAAGCGCCGACCAACGCCCAGAGCGCGCTACAGAAACATGGCTAAACGCCATTTTGCATAGAAGAACGATATAGTCGTTTATATGCGGTATAGCAGGCTATACCGCAACTCTCCCAATATTGTATGGGTTTTAGAGTATAGCTCTACCTAAAATCCTATATTTGCAATAGCTTTTCATGCTAGATTGTTCCTAAACTAAATCGCCAATATTCAAGCTACAACAATGCGTTATGAGCATAAGTGGCAAATATGATTATGTAAACAGGGAACGGTTCATGAACTTTAAAGCACCTTTCAAAAGTACACTTAAGGCTTGATTGATGATGGCCATGCAGCAGCAACTCGATTTCATTGCTTACATTCAGCGTATGCTGGTGGAAGGTGATTTTAGTGCGACATATAAGTTTGCACTATTACATGCATTGGCTGATGTTTGTGTTGAGCAACCAATGATGTATGAAGCTAGCGAGTTAAACATTGATCTTGCTAAGCTAGCTGAAAAGTTAATAGAGCTTTATTGGCACCATGCAGTGCCATTTTCTTCTGCTCATAGTGGTGAAAGTGCTTTACTTAAACAAAACTCGGGTACGCAATCAAAAGTAATTGCGGTGTTATATGAGTGCCAGCAAAACAATATTCGTAACTTACGCCAGCTCAAATTAAGCCCTTACTGGCACACCACTTACAAAGCTGCTTTAGACACATTAAAAACAGGCCCTTTGTGGCGCTTACAAATTCTAGCCAAACAAGAAGAGTGCTTTTTATACCCACACATAAAAGGCAAAAGCTATATCACTCTAAACGCAGGCATAGCTTCTTGCTTTAGACGCTTTTACGATTTAGTTGTCTATTTAGCTAAAAATGCATGGCTACAAAAGATTCAAAGCATCAAGCACAATCAAGCACTTATTGGCCCGCAAAGCCAACTGCATGACTTTTTATTTGGTTTTGATCGCACAGCACTAAACAAAGCAAAACCAATTTTAGTCGAAATACAAAAAGGCCAGTGTTTTTATTGTCAAAAGCCACTCACAAGCGCGATAGAAGTTGATCACTTTATTCCCTTTGCCCGCTACGCTAACGATTTAGGCCATAATTTTGTTGCCGCCCATCGAAGTTGTAATAACAGTAAACGTGACTTTTTAGCTGCACAATTACACCGCGAACGTTGGCAAGATCAAAATCTCGATCGCCACAGCCAGCTACTCACTGATGAACTAACTCGCTATTTTCATTGTGATGTAGGCAAATCCCTCGCGGTAAGCAACTGGGCATACCAAGTTGCCAGCAGCAATGGTGCAAAACTCTGGCTTGCAAAAGATAGGTTCGAGTTAGCGGGAAGTAAAAATGTCCACGCGTTAGATTTAGTCGCGCAGACAAATCACTTATATGATTTTTAAAAGGTCTAGGTTTTAATTTTATATATCTTATTGAAATAAAATACCAATAGATCATTGTTTGGTTGCAGGCGAGTGCTGTGAAAAAGAGAAGCTTTTAACGAGAGGGTATGGATATCCGAGCTTGGGTGCGTACAGGGATGTGTAATTGTGCCTATCTATGTTGGTTACGTTCATTTAATTTTTTCAAAATGAGGGAACAGTGCGAACCCAGGGCGCCGAGAGATTCCAAAGAGAAGTCGGCGTTTACTTATCTTTGGTTGCCGTCGCCAACGCGACATTATTAAATAATTGATGTATAAAGAGGGAGTTAACTGAACAAGGACCTGAAATGGATAACTTCATAGCACAAGGACTCAGCCTCTTATTTGTAATAGGAGGAATATATTCAATATTGGGTGTTATTTTTTTTAGAGTATGGCTTCATCAGAAGCAAGCCAAATTACCCGTAGATAGAAAAAAGTTTACTCGAGTAGCCGCACAAACACTTAACGATCAAGTAAACGATAAGGTCTTTAATGTTGTTGGTTACATAGGTTTAGCTGCATTGATTATTACAATGCCGTTTGCCCTCAAAGGGATTACCGAAATGTTGGCAAGCGGTCAATTGAACTACTTTTTTATAATTGTAATTATTGTCGGTTTAATTTACACCGCCAGAAAATCGTGGTTTGAATCAGACCAGTTAATTAAACTAAAACTAGGGCGAGATGCTGAGTTAGCTGTTGCATCTGAATTAATTGAGCTTCAATCTCATGGGTATCAAATATTTCATGATATTCAAGCTGATGGGTTTAATATTGATCACTTAGTTATTGGGCCTAATGGTGTTTTTGCGATTGAAACAAAAGGAAGGCATAAGCGCGTTAAAGATGATACAAACTACAAAGTCCGATTCGAAAATAATCTACTTGTCTTCCCATCTTGGAATGAAAACAAGCCAATTGAACAAGCCGAAATACAAGCAAATTGGGTTTATAAATGGTTAAGTGAAGCAACTGGCTTTCAAACAAAAATAACTCCAATATTATGCTTTCCAGGTTGGTTTATAGAGTTAAAACAGCGACCACCATTTCCTATTGTTTCCCATAGACAGTTAGCAAAAACTATACTGTCGATGCGCCAAAACCAAATTGATGGAGCTATGCAAAAAGCTATTTGCTATCAAGCTGTGCAAAGAAGCTTAAATATTTCTAAGGTTTAATTGATAGAGGCTGAATTAACTGCTTAGTTTAGGTAGAGTAATTAGCATCGAAAGTTTTCTATAATGATTGCTTTAGCTAGCTTTTATCGAATAAATATCTCCCTAGCTAACACATAGGGAGTAATTACAACCAAATTACACAGATGTAATGTTATGAATAAATGGATTTTATTACTCGCTACTTTGCTAGCGAGTTTCAACACGGTTGCTGAAGAGCAATATTCAAAAAGTCACTGCGATAGTATAGAGGCTGAGCGCGAAGGCATTCGTAAAAGAATGAATCGTAGCTATACGGCTAAGCAAGGTGAACGTTGGAATCAACGTTTAGATGAGCTTTTTACGCTGCTGGCGAGACACTGCAAACACCCAAAAAGAAGTTCTGGTAATGGCGGTACTTATACGTATCGCTCGAACCCTAGCGCACTTTTAAACACCAAAGTACATAACTCTACGGTGTATTCAAATTCATATAATGACGATAAAAAACGCCATGCTTGGGGGCAATTTTATCAATTACCGGATCGCTGTAGAGCGAAAAATATTCAGCAAGCTGATTTTGTATGGTGTAGCGAAAATAAAGCTGAGCAAAAGGCGCTGTTTGAATCGGCTTGGAGCGGTAAACAAAAATCAGAATACAAAGATGTAGTTATTTCAGTAAAGCCAACCATTACAGAAATAAATTCAAACAAAGCCACAAGCCAAATTGCAATAAAGAGCCAGATAACCGAGCCAACAATTCAGCAAGCTTCGGCTCCTTTAAATGAGAGTATTAGTCCACAATCTACAAAGTTCAATGGCCTTAAAATTTGGCAATTAGCCTTGGCTGGCATTGCGGCAATGTTGTTTGTGTTTGGTCTATATCGTTGCTTTAAAGATTGAGTTACTAGACGGGCTGAAGCCCGACCTACAATGACTCGCAACTAAAGCAACAACACTTCTCCTTGTAAACTCGGTGAGTCTGCAATACTGGTTTGGAGTTGTTCTATCAACAACTGGGCATTTGCTGATGGCGTGCGTGAATGTGGCCAGAGGGCGTAAATTGGCCTTGCGGGAATACTTTGGGGTGATTCGATATAGCTAAAGTGGCTGGTATCGTCTATACAGCAAATTTCGCTCATGGGTAGTAAGCCAATGCCATAGCCTGCTTCAACCATTTTTCTGGCGATTGTAATATCAAAACAAAAGCTTATGTGTTCATACTCGGTTTTTAATTTGTTTAGAAAACCGCTGGGGAGTTGTGACTCTGAATAGGGCAGTATCAGCCTTGATGTTGGGGCATCTTTCTTTTTAATCAGCTTTATTGCGATCATGCCTAGGCGCTTTTGAAAAAAACTTGAGTCTTGTTGTTCGCCAATGCGAATGGCTAAGTCAAAACGTTTTTGGCTTAGTTGGCTGTTGGCATTACTTGGGTAAATGTGGAGGTTTAGCGTAGGGTTTGCCATCGCAAACTGATTAACGGCCCCCATCAGTGGGCCCGCAATGATGTTTTGTGGGCACAACAGGTAAAACTCTTTTGCGGCGGGTGAGTCATTTAGTTGCTCAAGCTGGCTGTTAAGAGCAAGCACTTGCTCGCCTAACTCGTTATACAGTGATTCACCTTTGGCGGTTAACACAATGCCTCGGGCTGTGCGTTGCAGTAATGGCTCTGCGAGTTTTTCTTCTAACGCCTGAATACGCCTTGATAGGGTTGATAGATTCAGTCCTAAATCTTTTGCTGTTTGGCTCATGCTTTTACGGCGCGCTATTTCAATAAATAAATGCAGATCATCCAGCATACGACTCCCTCAATCTTAGTTTGCATTTTCGTGACTGTTGCCACTTAGCCTGTGCAAATATAGTAACGCCAAGGAGGACATATGAAAATTCATTTTACTTTTACTGCGGCATTTTCGTTTTTAATGTCGTTTTTACTTTCGGCATGGGTCACTTATGTCAACTTAGGGCTGAGCGATACATTTTTTCTAAGTTGGATGAAGGCGTTTGCTAATGCATGGCCTGCTGCTTTCGTGGTGGCTTTTACGGTTGCCCCGCCAATTCGGGCATTGGTTTTAAAGTTATATAATAAGGAGTCAGTATGATTAATATCGTGGCAAAAATTACCCCAAAGGCGGCATTATTTGATGACTGTAAAGGGCGTTTACAGGGCATATTAGCAGCCACTCGTGCAGAGCCAGGTTGTAATCGATTTGAGCTGTTTGCAAGCAAAGAGCAGCGTTGTTTATTTTTAGTTGAGCAGTTTGAATCGCAAGCCGCCCTTGATGAGCATTATGCTCAGCCTTATACCAAAGCGGTGTTCGCGTTTTATGAAAATGCGTTGGCGGAGCCAGTTGAGGTAGAGAAGGTGGAGGAGCTTTAGATTTAATATTCACAAAGAGGATAAGAGATGCTGCGCTTTAGAGGAAAATAACTAATTGGCTTAACTAGTATCTCGTTGTCTTCTCGTTCACTTCTCTTTGTGAATATAGATATTTGAACCACAGAGGGCACCGAGGCGCTGCGCGCTGCACAGAGGAAAACTGAATGCACAAAGAGGTTAAGAGGTGCTGCGCTTTAGAGGACTCCTTGTCTTTCTCTGTGCTCTCTATGTCCTCTGTGGTTCGAAAAAAGATCTGGCAAACTGTTCTTCTCGATAAATAGGTTACTGGCTGCGTCTGAGAAGAAGGTTGGTGAAGTTAATTTGGGTTTCCTCGTTGTCTTCTCATTCACTTCTCTTTGTGAATAAAGATATTTGAACCACAGAGTTCACCAAGGCGCTGCGCGCTGCACAGAGAAAAACCAATACTCACAAAGAGATTAAGAGGCGCTGCGCTTTAGAGAACTCCTTGTATTCCTCTGTGCTCTCTATGTCCTCTGTGGTTCGAAAAAAGATCTAGCAAATAGTTAGTCTCGATAAATAGGTTACTGGCTGCGTCTGAGAAGAGGGCTAGATAAAGTTATTTGGGTTTCCTCGTTGTTTTCTCATTCAGTTCTCTTTGTGAATAAACATATTTGAACCACAAAGTTCACCGAGGCGCTGCGCTGCACAAAGAGGATAAGAGGTGCTTCGCTTTAGAGGACTCCTTGTCTTTCTCTGTGCTCTCTATGTCCTCTGTGGTTCGAAAAAAGATCTAGCAAACAGTTAGTCTCTACATTTAAACGCACGAAACACGTTTTACTTTGATAGGAAAAAACTAGGCTACTGGGGAAGTACAGCTATTCGTAGCCTAGTTTAACAAGGTTGAAATGGTTACAGCATATGCAGGATTTGCTTGGCTTTTTCGCGGGTTAAACACGCGGCCATTGGGCGTTTTGCAAACAGCTTGGCTGAGACTGTTTGTTCTTTGCCCATATATTGGTTGCGGAGTGTTTGTACATTGACTTTGCAGGTCACCGAATGCTGGTGTTCTACATAACGAATTTCTACTCGTTCTACTTTTTGAATTAAGTTTTTATAAGGGTAGCCTTCATCGGTATCAAGCTGTGTTATTACTGGTTGGTTGGCATAACTAAAGCTTGAAGCACATAAAAGCAATAAAATAATTAAGTATTTCATGATGGTTGTCCTTGTCTTGTCGCGGTTGGCTGTATGAGTATTACTCGTGTTACCACTACTGACAAACGATTAAAAATTGCCTATGCTTAAGTTTTTATTAACCATAAGTGCGTATGCAGTTACCTCCATTAAAAAGCCTTTGGTATTTTAAGCACGCGGCAGAGTTAGGTAGTTTTAAGCTTGCAGCAGAGCAATTATTTGTTAGCCAAGCAGCGGTTAGCCAACAAATTCGCTTGTTAGAACAGCAGCTTGATTGTAATTTGTTTACTCGTCATACCCGTTATGTTGAGCTTACCCGCCAAGGTGAACAGCTTTTACCCCATGTACTTAAGGGGTTTAGCCATTTGCAGGCCGGTGTGCAGGCAGTTAGCCAAGATAGCCACCCAAATACGTTAAACTTAACTGTGCTACCTTCGTTCGCCAGTGGTTGGTTGCTTGGCCGAATTAGCGACTTTCAAAACAAATATCCCCATATCAAAGTGCGTATTGAACCCAGCGATCAGCTTGCTGACTTTTCAGCGGGGCAGGTCGATTTAGGTATTCGTTTCGGTCAAGGTAGTTACCCGGGTTTGCATAGTGAGCTCATCAGTGACGACAGTTTATTTTTGGCT
This sequence comes from Pseudoalteromonas sp. OFAV1, assembly GCF_021532595.1. Taxonomy (NCBI): domain Bacteria; kingdom Pseudomonadati; phylum Pseudomonadota; class Gammaproteobacteria; order Alteromonadales; family Pseudoalteromonadaceae; genus Pseudoalteromonas; species Pseudoalteromonas sp. OFAV1. The sequence goes on along the minus strand of NZ_JAKGBG010000057.1, from coordinate 18,284 downwards.
TATAAACCAGGGGCTATAGATACTTCTAAGTCACTAAAAAATCAGGTGTTAGAGCAAAAATTAATAAAAGATATTTGTCCAGATGCAGAGCGCGGTTGGCTAAAGTTGGCTGATGAACTTGCAGTCAGCCCTGATGCTTTGCCCTCGCTTGAGATAGATAACGCGGCATTGGTGATCCAAGCTACGCTTGCAGGACAAGGAATTGCTTTGGTTAGGCGGCGGTTAATTGAGTCTCAACTTTTACATGGGCAGTTAGAGATTTACCCTGATTTTGAATACCATTGCCAGTACAAGTATTACCTTGCAGCACCTTTAGAGCATTTTAAATGGCAAAAAGTCCAATTATTTAAAGACTGGCTGCAGAAGCAATTTGCATATGATGATCAACACTATAAATCGCGACAAGCCAAATTAATGGGAAATAAAAAGCAATTCTTTAGGATGATTGGCTAAGAAGTGTTGCAGTTTTAATTCAAAATGATACGCTGTACCTCTAAATTTTTACAGTGACGTAAATATATGTTTAAAAGGATTTTAATTGCAGCTTTTCTGTTTATTCCTGCATGTTTGTTAGCTCAGCCCACTGAGTCTCAGAATGAATGTAAACGTATGCAAACTGAACGCAAAGAGTTGCAATCTGCACTTCGTAAAGCCCATTTGCTTGATGAAATAAGTGTCTATAAATTACGTATTGATAATTTATCATCACGTATTTCTGAGTCATGTTTTACCAAAGAGCAAATAGCTGAAAAAACCAATGCTTTGTACCGTAAAGATTTTTCTGATTTAGAAAGCTCAGTATCTCAACCTCTCACAGCGCAAGCGTTAAGCAGCAAACAAGCGGCATGGGAGCGTTTTTATGTAATGCCCACCCGGTGTATAGAAAAAGCGTTAGAGCTTAAAAATTTAGATTGGTGTATCGAAAACAAACAAATTCAGTTTCAACAATTTGATATGCTATGGCAGCAAAAAAATGTACAAACAACCCGCTCAGAAGCAAAACCAACAGACACATTTCATGAGTTTATTTTGCCAAGCAAAGCTGAGCGAGCGAAAATTCTTGCTCAGCAAGAGTCAAAGCGATATAGCCGTACAAGTGAAACTATATTACCAGTGAATATTATCGTGTTGTGCTGCATTGCGTTGACAGCTTTTTTCTCAATAATTTTTGTTTATCATTGGCTTATGCAATCAAGAGCGTCAATTAAATAATTCCATGTAGCAAGGAATGATGCCTAGTTATCTTGCTACATGGTAAGTTTTTAATCGTCAGTTTTAAATTTTTTTGCGCGCTCTTCTGCGTCAATTAAAGCTTGTGATTTTGGCTGTTTTGCTTTGTTTTCAATAACAGGCTTTTCGTTTGACTCTGGATCCCATGCTGGGTCTAATGACAAATTAGCAAATGGGTTATTGGGTTTTTCATCGGTTTGCTCATCGTCTGGTAGTACATCTTCTTTTTGCTGATCTGTCATTTCTTCATCAGCTGAATAAGCATCTTTACCTTGATGGCTTTCATCTAGTGAAATTGTGGGGGTATCGTCTTGCTCGGTATCGTCAAAGCTAACAGGCTCATCTTGCAACTCTAACTCAAGTGCTTGCAACGCTTTTGCTAAATCATCATCGCTAATATCATCATCTGCAGATATTTCATGTGTAGGTGTTTGATCTGTTTTACTAAAATCTTCAGTGAATGAAAGATCCTCATTGGCTAATGATGATAAGTCGTACTCGGGTACGTCATCATGTTTAGGTTTTTCTTCGGTATTTGGTGTTTTGTATTCGTCAAAACCAAATGACGATGAGCTAAAGCTTGGCTCTTCAGGCTCGCTTGCTTCAGGTTGCTCTAGTGCTGGCTCATCATCAGTAACTGGTGCTTTGTATTCGTCAAAACCAAATGACGATGAGCTAAAGCGTGGCTCTTCAGGCTCGCTTTCTTCAGGTTGCTCTTGTGCTGGCTCATCATCAGTAACTGGTGCTTTGTATTCGTCAAAACCAAATGACGACGAGCTAAAGCGAGGCCCTTCAGGCTCGCTTTGTTCAGGTTGCTCTAGTGCTGGCTCATCATCAGTAACTGGTGCTTTGTATTCGTCAAAACCAAATGACGACGAGCTAAAGCGTGGCTCTTCAGGCTCGCTTTCTTCAGGTTGCTCTAGTGCTGGCTCATCATCAGTAACTGGTGCTTTGTATTCGTCAAAACCAAATGACGATGAGCTAAAGCGTGGCTCTTTAGGCTCGTTTTCTTCAGGTTGCTCTAGTGCTGGCTCATCATCAGTTGTTGGTGCTTTGTATTCGTCAAAACCAAATGACGATGAGCTAAAGCGTGGCTCTTCCGGCTCGCTTTCTTCAGGCTCGCTTTCTTCCGCTTGCTCTGGCTCATCATCTATTAAAGCCGTGCTCTGTTTATTTTGCGCGTAATTTAGATCAGCCCACGTATCATCAGTTGGAGCTTGCTCTTCTGTTGTTGCATTAAAGCTCGTGAAATCGTCTTCTTGTTTTTCTGGTTGCTGGTTTTCAGAAGCAGAAAATGAATCATACGGCGCAGAAGTATTACTGTCATAAGCTGAAGAGCTGTTTAATTCTGGTGTTGGCTCAGGAGCTAAAAAGTCTGAGTCGTTTTGATTTTTTTGTGTTTTAGCCTCAGCTGCAGCTTTTATAGCCTGAGCATGGAGTAAATCTTGTGCTAACTCTGAATCTGAATCGTTTTGTTTACTTTGACGAATTCGAACAATAACTAATCCTGCGATAAGCAAAATGAGTAAAACGATTAAGCTTGGTACTAACAGTGAACTTGATGAGCTAACTTCATTATTTTGAACCGGCGCTGGTGTTGGCTCGGGAAGAGGAGTGTTATTTATTTGCGCATTATCTGTTTCTGTTGCAACAGGCTCTTGTACTGGTGTTTGTGGCTCGAACTCAGGCGAGATTTCAGTAGGTTCTTTAATAGCCTCAATTACCGGTTCAACAACAGTCTCTGCAGCACTTTGCTTAGGTTGTTCCGTCGTTGTTGCTAAATCATTGCTAGGGATACTCTCAACCTGAGGAGTTTCTGGTGCAGCAGGCTCGTCGTTCACTCTATTTGTTAGGATTGCTTGTTCAGCTGTGGTGTCAGCTTGCTCGCTTTCGTTAATAGCATTTGCTTCTGGTGCTGTAGTTTCTTCAGGGGTGCCTAAAATAGCACCGGAGTGGCCGTTTGAGTGATTCACTTTATTAACCGAAACGGGAGGGGAGTCTATTGTCTGCTCAGCGATGTTTTCAAGCGCCGCTTCGTTATGCACTGGCGTTGGGTTCTGGCAATTTTTTTCAAAGCTTCTAGCAGCAGATCGATAATTTTTGTTGCTGGTGTTAAAACGAAACTCATGCATTTGCTGTTTTAACAATATACACATTGCTTCATTGTATTGTGCTTTAGTTGCAAAGCTCATGCTTATAAGAAACAGCAAAATAGATAGTTTTTTTATTGGCATAGTTCTCTTACCAGTAAGGTTAATCTGGTTACCCAAGTAGTTAATTAATTTTAAGCTCAGACCGGCAATTTATCCACAATCGCTTAATCTATCACCATGAGTGCGCGGTATTCGTCATAGGCAAATTGGTCTGTCATACCGCTAATATAATCTTGAATTAATCGACAACGATAATAAAACTCATAGGCAGCAAAGTGATCGGGCTCTGCTTTTAACGCGTCAATCGCCTTTTGATAGCTGTTCAAATGTTTATTTGAGAGTTTTTTTACTAGTCGTGTTTCTATTAAGTAATTTTGGTCGCCTTTTAACACACGCTTAAACGCATCAGCTTCAAGAGCAAGTAATGGTTTATAGCAATCAAGCAGGCCACTAATAATGCGGTAACCTTGTAGTTCTAAACGCTCCACTTCTTTGTGGCAAAAAACATGTTTTAGTGCAACCTGTTTTAAGGTAAGTGTGACAGCATGTAAGTGACTACGATCTTCTAATAAAGCTTGATTAAAGTCGCCGTGGTAAATAGCTTCGATATTATTAATAAAGCGCTCAGCTGCATAACTCACTAACGGGTGCAATAAAGTGACGCGTAAGTAGATGAAAAACTCACTATTAAAATTGTAAGGCTGTTCTTGAGCCTTGCTTAGCGCATAATCAATGGCTTTTTCGGCAAAGTCACTATGCTTAGTATCGTCAATTGTGAGGTTAGTAAGTGTGCGACTGTATTGCTCTTTGAGTTTTTCACAGAGCGACTCTACGCTAATAATGCCTTTTTCTACGGCATCTTCTATGTCGGCTAGACAGTATGAGATATCGTCGGCAGCTTCCATAATATAGCTGATTGGATGGCGACAATATTGCTCTATATCAAGTTCGGTTTGTAGTGCTTCAACAAATGGTTTTTCGCTGAAGTAGTAACCGACTTTTTTCATTAAGTAGTTTTTGTCTTGTGGAATATCTGACTTGAGCATACTGGCCGGGCGTGTGTACTTTAAAATGCCCGCACTTTGGCTGTAAGTTAAATTAAGTGATAGCAATGAATGGATAATGCGGATCCCCTGCGCATTACCTTCAAAATTTTTAATATCCTCAGCGAGGTGTTTAAAAATAACACTTATACCAATTCCTTTGCAGCGCTCAGGAGTTAAAGCATCTAGATGCTTAGCAAACCATTGGTTGATTGCTGCTTCGCCAAAGTGGCCAAAGGGTGGGTTGCCTATGTCGTGCATTAGACACGCCATTTCAACGAGGCTTTCTAAAGGCCGTTCAAGCCCCACTAAACCATATTCTTTTTGCTTGGCATCGCTCAACTTGTTAAAAATTGTTTGTACAATAAAGCGACCTACTTGTTGTACTTCAAGAGAGTGAGTAAGCCTTGAGCGCACGGCAGCATTGCGTTCAAGCGGAAAAACTTGGGTTTTTTGTTGTAAGCGACGAATAGCAGCGCTATTAATAATACGACCTCGATCACTTTCAAGCGCAGTATGCAAGTTATTGGTTGAACGCATTTCGCGTGCAGGGGTGATTTTCTTACCAAAATCGATCATTTATTTTTCCCACAAAGCAATATAAGCCGCGCAGTTGAGAGTTGTTAGCAAAACTTAGCCATAATTAAATTTAATCTAACAGCTTGTATCCAAAATTTAAATATCCTTTTTTTATTAATGTCTTACTTTAAATTAAGCCACTTATTCATATATGATTTGCTTTTACATACTTATCTCCTACCTTGGGATATAAAGTAAGGTCTTTTGGATGTTTGGCAACCATTTTTACGGTGGCATGCATAAAGCTAATTAGTAAAACGTTATATAAAAAGTTAGCAGTCATTATCACAAAATTTTCAAAACTATTTGCTAAAGTCTCTAAGCAAATTAAAAATTAAACGAAAGGGTTTTCTATGCGTATTTGGCAACTAGTTTTAGCTGGGGTATTGCTTTTCAGTTCGGGTGTAAAAGCTGAACAAGAGCAATCGGTGGTACTTATTTCGATAGATGGGTTTCGTTGGGATTACATTGAAAAACATCAGGCGAAACATTTAAAAGCAATCAGTGAGCAGGGCGTAAGAGCAACCAAAATGCGCCCCGTATACCCAACCAAAACTTTTCCGAATCATATTTCGATTATTACCGGTTTGCTGCCTGTTAATCATGGCATTGTCGATAACCGCTTTTGTGATACTGAGCGCAACGACTGCTACAAAATGGGAAAAGGTAAAGACGATAGCACTTGGGTTAACGGCATTCCGCTTTGGAATTTAGCACAAATGCAGGGCTTAAAAGCAGCCACCTATTTTTGGCCAGAGTCAGATGCACGTTTTAACGGTATGTTACCTGATTATTTTTACCATTATTCAAAACACAGTGATTACCAAAGACGCGTTGACCAAATTATTCAGTGGTTGAGCTTACCAAAAGCACAGCGACCTCGTTTGGTGATTAGTTATTTTTCGCTGGTGGATAGTATGGGACATGAGTTTGGCCCAGATGCCAAAGAAACCTATGATGCAGTACAAAAGCTCGACAGTTTAATGGCTGATTTATCGAGTCGTTTAAAAGCACTTGATGAAAATATTAACTTAGTGATTGTGTCTGATCATGGTATGGCGTCTGTTGATCCAAGCCATAGCATCAAAATTGATAGCCTGCCACAAGACGAAAACTTTATAGTGCAAAACACAGGCCCTCGCGTCTTATATTATGCAAAACCAGATAGCAAAGCAGATATTAGCGGATTCAGTAAAAAGCTCGCTAAAGCTGCTGAAGGTCGTTACATCGTATTAAGTGAGAAGCAAAAGCATGATTATCACTATGATAAAGGCCCGCGAGTTGGCGATATTATTTTGCAAACCGAAGCGCCCCGCGTGTTTACCGATAGTAAAATGGCAGGCTATTTAGGCACTCATGGTTATGCCTATAGCGAAGATATGGCCGCCACCTTTATAGCCGAAGGCCCAGCTTTTAAACAAGGCATGCGCTTAGACGAAGTAAGTAATTTAGATGTGTACCCGCTCATCGCCAAAATACTTGGTCTTGAGATCTTAAGCCCAATTGATAGCGATGGCGCAAGTTTGTGGCCAGTGGTTGTTGAGTAGTTAGTTATAAGATGAAAGAGTAAAGTTAGCGAGGGGAAAGGAGCTAGGCTCTAGGACGCGATGTAAAATCGCCGCTACATACTCGCATCTCGCATCTCGAATCTCGTAACTTTACTCTTGTATCTCGCTCGCTTCCACTTTCCCTTTGTAACTCTTACAACTTCGTTACCCAGCCGTATTCTCCGTGGCTTACAAATTTATAGCTGTCAGTGTGAGTGTTAAGCTGCCCTTGCAGAGTATTTTTTGTTACGGTCATCACTGCTTGATGGCTTGTCTTGTCATCATCAGTGACTTTACCAAATACGCTCCGATCACCATTGCTCGCTTCAATAATATTGCTTATTTCTAGCGTGTAAGTGCGGCTTTCATCAACAGCTAAAATCAAGTTATCACCCGCTTGAAGTGTTTTTAGGGTATCTAAATCGAATTCACTAAACGCTGTGTCACTTAACTTCTCGGGCAAACGACCTTGTTTGTAGAGAAATTCATGGGCTTTGTTTGAAAGCTGATTTAGCGGTGCTGTTAAATTAACAGTAGGTTGCTGAGGTAGCACCTGTTGCTCTGAATTGTAAGTTGCAACATTCGGTTGTGTGTCTGGTTTCGATGTAAAACCATCACTTTGAATATGCCATTCATTCAATGCAAATGCAGTGAGAGGCAAAATGAAGATTAATGCAAGCGTCCTGTTCACATGTTTCTCTTACGGGTTTTAATGTTAACTTAATGTTGATTTTTACCTTAAGTTAACATCTTGGTCAATAGATAATCAGTAAGTTGCGGTAATAATTGTCGTGACGATAAAATTAATTAATTTTACTTAGTTTGCAATGCTCAGCATAATCCGCGTTTTTTTGTCACATAAACCCAAGATTAGAGGTAACGAGTATGCGCGGGTGGATTATTTATAAAGATAGCCAAGGTTTGCTAAAGCAAGAGACCTACGAGGTAGAGCGCTTGCTTGCTGCTGCAAAAGAAGAAGGCATCGACTTACATGTTTACTCGCCTGATCAGTTTGATTTAACAATTACTCGCGAAGATGGCAAAAGCATCTTAATCGATGGGCAATCAGTTGCGTTACCAGACTTCGTTATTCCACGAATGGGTGCAAGCACAACCTATTTTGCGTTGGCAATTATTCGTCACTTGGAACGTTTAGGTGTGTATTGTGTAAATAGCTCGCAATCAATTGAAACGGTAAAAGACAAATTATTTGCACAGCAAATTTTAGCAGAATGTAATTTGCCTACACCAAATACCATGTTGGTTAAGTTTCCGGTGAACATTGATTTAGTGGAAAAACAGATTGGTTTTCCTGTCGTGATAAAGACGTTATCGGGCTCGCAGGGTAGTGGCGTATTTTTATCAAAATCAAAAGATGAGTTTGATGACCTAATGCAACTTATTGAAGCGGCAAATCCACAGGCAAATATCATTTTACAGCAGTTTGTTAAGTCGAGTCATGGTCGAGATTTGCGAGTGCTTACTATCGGTGGGCGTGCTGTTGCTTGTATGGAGCGTAACTCACAGGGTAAAAACTTTAAAGCCAATGTAAGTGCTGGAGGAACAGGTAAGTCATTTCCAATCACGCCAGAAATCGAATGGCTTGCAACTCAAACTGCGAACGTACTCAACCTTGATGTAGCGGGCATTGACTTATTATTTGACGAGCAGCACTTTAAAATTTGTGAAGCAAACTCAAGCCCAGGTTTTGAAGGCTTAGAAGGGGCGTTAGGGATTGATGTAGCCAAAGAGATTTTGCACTTTATTCGCATTCGTCTGGGTATTTTTGATAAGACCGAAGTACTCGAAGAGCCTTGTTTAGAGGCTGTTTAATATTTTTCAAGGCGTGTATATAACACGCCTTTTTTGTGTCATCTGTATAGTAAATAAACTTACAAATACTACAAAAGTGTACAGTGCTAATTAGCAAATCATAGGATAAGGTAGATTTTTTTATTGGCAAGGAGTGTGTGTACATGAGTCAGCTCATCAGTCGAGCAACTGCGGGTTTAGTGGCTGTTATTATCGGCTTTACCAGCTCAATCGCGCTTATTTATCAGGTTGTGATGGTGTTAGGCGGCACCCCCGATTTAGTTGCCAGCTGGGTGTTAATGCTTGGTCTTGCTATGGGCGTGAGCTCAATTGCTTTGTCTTATTACTACAAAGTGCCCATTCTTATCGCGTGGTCAACAACCGGAGCGGCATTACTTATTTCAAGTGCTCAAGGGTATAGCTTAAACCAAGCTGTTGGCGCGTTTATGTTCTCTGCGGCGCTGGTGTTTTTGTCTGGAATTACCGGCGTGTTCGAAAAAATGATGAACAAAATTCCAAGCCAACTGGCTTGTGCCATGCTTGCAGGTGTACTGGTGAATTTTGGCATTGATGTATTTAATTTTATGAACGAACTGCCATTAGTAATTGGCTTAATGGTCGCGGTGTATTTATGTGGAAAACGTTACTTTGCGCGCTTTGCTATGCTCGCAGTGGTTGTGGCTGGCTTTTTAATGGCAGGCATAACAGGGCAAATCGATACCTCTAGCTGGCAGTGGAAAATGAGCGAGTTTGCTTATATAGCGCCAGTGTTCGACATTAATGCCATGATCAGTGTTGGTTTACCGCTGTTTATAGTAACGATGACATCGCAAAACTTACCTGGCATCGCCGTGTTAAAAGCGCATAAATATAAAGCCCCTGTGTCGGCGGCGTTAAATGTAACGGGACTTTTAAATGTGTTTATTGCGCCTTTTGGTGGTTATGCAATTAATCTTGCTGCCATCACTGCGGCAATTTGTATGAGTCCTGAGGCTGATAAAGACCCAAGCAAGCGTTATTGGGCAAGCATTGCGGGTGGTGTGTTTTACATTATTATGGCGCTCCTTGCCGCAACGCTAGTTGGTTTGGTAGCAAGTTTGCCACAAGCACTTATTTTAGCGTTGGCAGGTATTGCGTTATTCGCCACCATTGCTAGTAGCTTACAGCAAGCTTTAACTGAGGCGTATTATACCGAAGCCGCTATAGTGACCTTTTTAGTCACAGCTTCTAACTTAACCTTATTTTCGGTCGGTTCTGCGTTTTGGGGGATTGTTGCTGGCACGGTGACCTTGGTTATGACACGTAAAGATTGAAGGATTTGAAACAATGCAAGTTATACGAAGCCACGAATTTACAGCTGAACGAGCTTGGGGAGCATTAGATATTGCCAATATGAATGGTATTACAACTCGTTTGCACTGGACGAATGAACCTTACAAATGGCACATCAATAATGGTGAAGAGGTTTTTGTGGTGTTAAGTGGTCAGGTTGAAATGCTTTATAAACAGCATGGTGAAGTATGTGCTGAGCTTCTTAATCCAGGGGATATCTTTTTTGCCAGTGTTGGCACGGAGCATGTTGCGCATCCCAAGGGAGAAGCGCGAATTTTGGTTATCGAATCGCAAGGCAGTGTATAACAAAAAAAGCCCCAGCTTTACTGGGGCCTTTTGTTATTTAAGTAATGGTTTTATCACTTCAAATATGGCATTGATGTGATCACTGCGGGTATTGAGCGCTGGTATGTATCGGTACTTTTCACCACCTGCATGTTCAAAAATTTCACGATTTTCGCCTTCAATTTCTTCTAAGGTTTCTAGGCAATCGGCACTAAATGCAGGGCTGATAATCGCTATATCCTTAATACCTTGCTCTGGATAGCTTTCAAGTGTGGCATCGGTGTAAGGTTTTAACCACTCTGCTTTACCAAAGCGGCTTTGGAATGTTGTTACAGCAAAGTCTTTCTCAAAACCCAGCTTTTCAGCAACTAATCGGGTAGTTTGCATACAAAAGCAGTAGTAAGGGTCGCCATTTTCTAAAAATTGCTTAGGTGTACCGTGGTACGAAAACACCAGTTTTTGTGGTGTGCCATGGGCATTTAAGTCTTCACTAATGCTAGCGGCGAGGGCATCAATATAAGTTGGGTTATTGTGATAACCATTAATAAAATGAAGTTCTGGCACCCAGCGCCATTTACGAAGCACATTTGATACTGCATCAAACGTTGAACCTATGGTGGTGCTTGAATATTGCGGATACATAGGCAGCACGATAACGCGAGTGATGCCTTTGTCGCGAAGCTCTTCAAGGCCTGCTTCAATCGATGGGTTACCGTAGCGCATTGCCATAACCACTTCAGTGTCGTGGTGCCCTTTATCTTTTAATAGTGCTGCAAGGCGTTTACTTTGTTCTCGCGTAATGTGTGTTAGTGGTGAGCCGTTTTCAGTCCAGATGCTTTTGTAAAGTGCTGCTGAACGTTTCGGGCGCAGCGTTAAAACAAAGCAATACAGGATAATCATCCAAATAAAGCGAGGGATCTCGACGATACGAGGATCAGATAAAAACTCGCGTAAGTAAGTTCTAAGTGCCGCTGTTGTTGGCGCATCTGGGCTCCCTAAGTTGGTCAATAAAATACCCGTTTTTTTATTGAATCGGCCGTCATGCGGGTTATCGGTTATAGCGGAAAATCGCGACACTGAGCGCTCCTTGATGAAGTAAACGTTATATAAATCGTATTGTAACGAACTAACCTGACTATGTGATCACTTTATTCGCTAATTTTTGATCATGATCCTGAAAGGACTTGGTTTTTTAGCTTCAAGCTGTTGTAACTTGCTAATTGATTTAGGGCCAAATACATGCCCTTTTGGTAGTAAAAGAATTCCATCGTAGTTTCTTAGTGCATGACCTAAAACCATGCCATTTTTTAGTTGTTGAGCAGAGATAATTTTCATAGTGCCAACTTGCTGATCACTGGCACAGGTTATTTTTAAACTGCCGAGGGTTTCTAAAATCTTCGGGTGATAGTAGGTGCCACTGTATAATTGCAATTGGTCAAGTGCACTTTCAAACTTGCTGTTGTCTTGCACATTTATATGGGCGATTGTTTGCCAAAAGTCTCTAGCCACCGCTAAAATCATTGCGGTAATCGGTATTTCTTTACCTTTTAAGCCTTTGGGTATGCCAGAGCCATTATAGTGTTCAAATTGATAATAAATAGCCTCAGAGACATCATGTAAATGTGGTGCAGGCATAAGCATTAACTGGGCTGTACTTGGGTGAGTATAAAATAACTTTTTTTGGTTTTCTGTAAGCTCTCTGGTTGGCTTTTTATACAGCTCTGGTTCCATTGCTAGCAGCCCTATTTGCGCAAGGTATCCAGCCATTTCAGCCATTTCGATGTGTTTCTTATCTAAACCAAGTTGCTCTGCAATTTGCTTGCTGGTAGTGGCAATGTTTTGTGCTTGCATACCGTCTAGATAAGGGTTTGCATTAATGAAGTTGTATAAAATCTCAAAGGTTGTGCGGTGCTCGTGTTTTTCACGCTCGTTTACTTCTTCGAGCTGTTTAAGCACTTTACGAATTTGTAGAGTTCGCTTTTCGACCATTTGCTCAAGGTTATTGTTGAGCTCTTTTAGTTGCGCATTTTGTGCTTTTATTTGCTGTTCGAGGCGTTTGTTTTCTCGTTTAAGAGAAGTTTTTTCAATGCCATCACTAATATTGCGAAGCAGTAATTCATTTTGCCAAGGTTTTTGAATATAAGCATGGATCTTACCTTTATTGACTGCGGCAATGGTATTGTCGATGTCTGAGTAACCGGTCAATAAAATACGTTGTGGATCTGGTGCAATACTAAGTGCTTGAGCAAAAAACTCCGCGCCATCCATCTGTGGCATGCGCATGTCACAAATAATCACATCAAAATTATAAGCTGCTAATAGCGTAAGACCCTCTGTCGGATCTGCTGTCGCTTTTGCTGAGATATTATGTGCAGATAACAACCTTAATAAAGTGCGTAAAACAATTTCGTCATCATCAATGCATAATACTTGAATATGCTCTTTGCTTACTTTTTCTGCCATAGCGATTTACTGTGAACCATCGTTAATCAATAACATAGCCTTAAATCTAGGCTTGTGCTAGGTTTTAAGTGATACAGGCTAAAGTTTGAGAGAAAAATGAATGACTTTAAGCAAGCTTATTTATTAGAAAAAGCAGCTAGGGAAGAGGCAGAGCAACTGTTAGCAGACAAGAGCCGTATTCTTGTTGCATTAAACAGTGAGCTTGAACAAAAAATTGCAGACTTAGAGCGTCATCAAGCAATGTTTATTCAAGCAGAAAAAATGGCCACGTTAGGCACACTTTGCGCTGGGGTTGCCCATGAAATTAACAACCCCCTTGCTTATAGCATTAGTAATGTCGATACCCTTAAGGAGTATTGCAATTACTTCAGTGCATTATTAGCTAAATGTGATGAATTTGCCTGTAGTGAAATGGATAAAGCGGCGTTTTGTCAGCAATTAACCGATTTAAATAAAGTACACTCTGTTCGTTATTTAGCAGATGATTTGCCTGACTTAATAAATGACACAGCACAAGGTTTACAAAGGATCAGCAAGATAGTTGCAAATTTGCTCGATTTCTCTCGACCAAAGGGCCATAACAAACAGTTTGCTGATATGACTGATGCGGTAAAAAGTGCAGTTAAGTTATTAGCGAATCAACTTAAAGAATGCGATTTACAAACTGACTACCATACGATTTCTGAGAGCTGGTGTAATTTAGCAGCTATCAGTCAAGTGATTGTGAATGTATTAATAAATGCAAAGCAAGCATGTGATGCGAGTAGCTCAAAAGCGCAGATCACTGTGTCGGTCTATGAACTTCAACATCATATTTATATTGATGTTGAAGACAATGGCGTGGGGATGTCAGCAGAAACTATCGCTAAAATATATGATCCTTTCTACACGACCAAACCGGTAGGGGAAGGCACTGGAATGGGAATGACCATGGTTTATGCGATTGTGCATGATCATCAAGGCACTATTGAAATACAAAGCACAGAGGGAACGGGCACGCGCATTAGTTGTGTATTTCCAGTGCAAAGTCACGTTAGAGATGTGGTTAACTAATTGACACAATTTAAGTTGTTGCAAAACGCTGTAGATTCGATAGTGTAAGACTAAGTACTGACCAACATTAAATATAAAGGCACGCTATGTTTAACACAGAAAGCTCGGAAGTATTGAAAAACTATCTCGCAAGTCAAAGTGAGACGAATCAAGTTAGTTTAGATCAGGTCATTGGATTTATGGCTGGACTACTTGCCTGCTCTGAGTTTTTTGGTGAGTCAGAGCTTGCAAATTATATCGCTGATAACGATGAATCAATATTCAATACATTAATGACCGATTCAGAGCCGCGCGATGCAATGATTGAGTTACTTGATAATGTGACAGAAGCTCAAGTTGAGCAAAAGAAAATACTTGCTCATTTATATTCCAATGATGCTGATGCAAATGAACCTAGCCAAGCATTACAAGACTTTTGCAGCGGTTACATTGCTGCATACATAGTTAATCAAGATATTTGGCACAGTGACTTACAGTTTTTACTGCAAGCTGATGAGCAAAAAGAAGCCAGTGAAGAAGGGCAGCTTTTCATTGATAACTTTGAAGCTACACTCGATTTATTAACTACTTTTGCAATGTGGGATCAAGCACTTGCTAATCACCCAGAGCCAGAAAAATTGGGTGAAGGGTTTGCGACTTTTTTTGCTGCATTAGACGAGAGTTTAGCCGAAATAGCCACCATGGCCTTAATGCTCGAGGATGAAAAGCTGGCGATGTTAGAGCAAGATCAATAAATAGATTGAGTTGGTAGAGATAAGTAAATGGTTGCATTAATTTGCTTATTTCTACTATTAATTGAATAATTCCTCCCTTATAAAATCTATTAATCATACAAATAGAAAAAATTATACCTAAGTCGTAACAAATTTTTCTTTCATTTCATTTTTTTGTTGATAGGATGTTTCCCAAGGGGTAACTCGCAGGCTTGAGTTAGCTTTCAATTTTATGATTTTTAAAATCAACATTACGTGCTTAGTGCTTTTCCTTAACTTCTCCAAAGGGGCGTCTTTTTGATTTAAGGAAAGCCAGAATATCAACAGGATACACATGACAACACATTCTTTAAGTATGCTGGCCGTAGCGGTCAGTGTGGCTGTTTCTGCGACTTCAGTGCAGGCAGCTGAGCAAACATCTGGCGTAAAAGCAGATAAAAATATCGAACAAATCTCTGTATTAGGCTCACGAGTTGCCAATCGTACGGCTACCGAATCAACATCGCCGGTTGATTTGATTGATGCTGACGATTTAAACAAAGGTGGTTTCACTGAACTTGGCCAAAGCCTGCAAGCGACGGCTCCTTCATTTAACTTTTCTCGTACGCAAGTGTCAGATGGCTCTGACTTATTTAGACCTGCAACTCTTCGAGGCTTACAGCCAGACCAAACGTTAGTTCTAATCAATGGTAAGCGCCGTCATAATCAATCTATTTTTGGTTTAAATGGTACTGTCGGTGCCGGTGCTGCGGGTACTGATATGAACGCGATTCCGCTTACCGCTTTAAAAGGCGTTGAAGTACTTCGTGATGGTGCTGCGGCGCAGTATGGCTCTGATGCGATAGCCGGTGTTATCAACTTATCGCTAAACGATTCAACAGGTGTTACAACGGGTTATGTGCAAGCAGGTAGCACAGGTGAAGGCGATGGTGACACCCTATCAATGGGTTTAAACCGTGGCTTTGATTTAGGCGATGAAGGCGGCTTCATTAACTTTTCTTTAGAATACCGTGATGCTGATGGCACCAACCGCGCACAGCGTGATATCGGTGGCTCAGTTGATGTACCAGCTGGCACGCTGTCTGACGAAGTTCGTTGGGGGCAAGGTAACGCAGATAGCGAATTTACGTCTGTGTTTTATAACATGGCATTACCATTTGGTGAGACCGAGCTTTACTCATTTGGCGGATACTCAAACCGTACTGCGCTAGGTAATGGTTTTTACCGTAACTTTGACCAAGCAGCGAAGAACGTGGTGCAAGTATATGGCGATGGCTTTTTACCTCGCATCGACAACGAAGCCGAAGATATTTCGTTTTCACTTGGTTTGCGCGGAGAGTTAAATCCAGATTGGAGCTATGACGTATCTGCCGTATATGGTGAAAATAGCTATGACTTTACGTCAAAAAACACCCTAAACGCCTCTTATGCTGCTGAATATGTAGCGAATAACCCTGATGCAAGCGATGCTGATATTGCTGCTAATGCAGGCCCTAATGGCGGTTACTCAGGTGGTTTTAGATTTGATCAAACAACTGTAAATGCAGACCTAAATGGTATTGTTGATATTGGTCGCAGCGAGCCATTATACGTATCTGTGGGTGCTGAGTATCGTAAAGAAAATTACGAAATCGTGCCGGGCGAAGAAGCGTCTTATGCGTGTGGCTTAGCAAATTCAGATACCTCATATCCAGCGGTTAACGACAGCAGCGTATTTGCTGAGTGTGGCTTCCAAGCTTATAACGGTTTACGTCCTGAAGCGTCAAATAAAGAGAGCCGTCACAGCTATGCATTTTATGTTAATGCCGAAACACTGATCACGGACGCATGGCAGGTAAGTACAGCGCTTCGTTATGAAGACTTCTCTGATGCTGGTGATGACATCATTGGTAAGCTAGCAACGCGCTATGAAATTACCGATGACTTTGCTGTGCGTGGTGCGATTTCTTCTGGCTTTAGAGCACCATCACTGCAACAAAGTGCCTATACAGCTTACACCACAAACTTAGGTGCTGGTGGCGTGTTATTGCAATCATTCACTGCAACAGCGGGATCTGATTTTCCGTCAGCCCTTGGCGTTGATAGTCTTGGACTTGAGAGCTCAGAAAACTTAAGTGCGGGCTTTGTTTATAATATAACAAGCGATTTATCACTGACCGTTGATTTTTATCATGTTGCAATTAAAGACAGAATTACCCTTGGCAGCTTAATGTCGGCGGACGATGTTTCGTTTAGCGCCGAAGCGGTGGCGGCACTTAATGCAACAGGTGCACAGCAAGCTAACTACTTCTCAAACTCGGTTGATTCAACCACCAAAGGGGTTGATATTATTGCTTCGTACCGCACCGATTTGTACGACGGTAATTTCTCAGCAACCTTTGCAGGTAACATTAACGAAACCGAAATTGATGATGTGAATGCGCCAGAAGGTGTTCCTGAGTCAATCGCTCTTGATGATTTACAACGTAGTTTCTTAACGGATGGTCAACCAGGTGAGCGTGCAACACTAACATTTGAATACGATCGTGGCGATTTCAACAGCATGCTACGTTTTAACTACTACGGCGAAACAGACGTTAAATACTTTGGTAATGACCACATAGGTTTACCTGATGAGTTATCGCCTACTGGTGAGTTTAAAGACACAAGCACGGTCGAGTCAGCAGTATTAGTTGATGTAAATGTTGGTTATCAGCTAACTGACGAGCTGATGCTATCGGCAGGTATTGATAATATCTTTGATGTAACACCAGACGAGTTAGGCGAAGATGAAGCGCTTGATTTTATTACGAATAAAGCATTTAAGTACCCTGTACGTGCATTGCCTTATGGTTTTGATGGTATGACTTACTACGCAAAACTAAGCTTTAGTTTTTAATTCCTAAGTTGAAATGAAGCTTAAATAGCGCCTAACGGCGCTATTTTTTTGTTTAATTGTAGTATGCGACATTTGTCACTATAATAAATGACAAGTGTCGAATTCGACGAGGTGTAAAATGAATGCTGTAGAAACTGATTATTTAGGTGTTGTTACTGATGGTAGGGTAACAATTCATTCTAATACAATTGATGAGATTAATGTTGCAACACAAGGTGTAACTGTCAGTGCGATTAAATCACTCGCTAAAGAGCTGAATTGGGATGCCAACATTTTAGCAACCTCCATTGGTACAACGACCCGTACACTTGAGCGCTACAGTAAAGACCGAAAACGTTTAAGTGCTAAGCTGAGTGAAAATGCTTTAGAGATTGCACGTATTTCATCGCAAGGCATTGCCTACTTTGGTGACGTTAAACGTTGGAATGAGTGGCTTAATACACCCAACATTCAATTTGCGAATCAAGAGCCAAAGTCAGTGATCCATACTATCCGTGGCCGTGAACTGATAAAGCGAGTGATAATGGGGCTTGAGTACGGGTTCACAGCTTAATGATTTGCTACCGAATAGCACCGAAAGTTCATAATGACATGGCTAATGCGTTATCTGGGCATGGTGGTTTATATGCGCAGGGGCGGTGGCATTTTGTTGGTAAACCCATTGTTTATACGGCGAGCTCGCGCTCTTTAGCAATGCTTGAGCGATTAGTGAATGACACAACCGACATATTAAGTAAAAACTTGAGTATCACCACTATACAGATACCTGATGATCTCAAGATTGTTAGGCTAGTATCGAGCGAACTGCCAAAAGCATGGGATGACCATCCCTACATTACAGACACTCAGGCGCTAGGTTCTGATTGGTTAGCATCGATGGATGCAGCCGTACTTCAAGTTCCTTCAAGTCTATGCCCAGATGAATACAATTATTTAATCAACCCATTGCACACAGAGATAAGCAAAATTAAATGCATTGATAGCAAAGACTTTTTCTATCCAAATCGGTTGGCTGTAAAGCTTTGAGTTAGTTAGCGAGGGGAAAGGGTAAAGTTTGCGAGATGCGAGTTTTTAGCAGATGTATGGACTCCTCCCCATTAACGGGAGAGTACGGTATAAAGAAATTGCAAAACAACTTTTACCAATTAAGGAGTCCATACATGACACAGTCTAATTTAATTGCTATTGATTTAGCA
>NZ_JAKGBG010000056.1:0-28686 GCF_021532595.1 Pseudoalteromonas sp. OFAV1 | reverse complement strand
ACCACAGATGCATCTACACTACGTTGGAATAGCTCTGCAGCGGCTTTGTCTTTAGTACAAATCACTTCGGTATGGTTTGAACCAAACTTAGCAATATGATCAATGGCACCAGCAAAGTCAGGTACAACTTTAATTGCGATTTCTAAATCTAAATATTCTTCACCAAACTCGTCGTCAGCAAGTACTGTTGCATTATCAAAGTACTCGGCAGCTTTCGCATCTGCATTTACTTTAACGCCTTCTTGACGAAGAACAACAGCACACAGATTTAAAAACTCATCGGCGATATCTTGGTGTACCACTAAGCCTTCTAGAGCATTACACACACCAGTACGCTGAGTTTTACCATTTAATAGTAAATTGATTGCTACATTCAGGTCAGCATCTTTATCTACATAAAGGTGGCATACACCTTTAAAGTGCTGAATTACTGGAATGGTGCTGTTTTCCGTTACAAAATTAATTAAACCTTCGCCACCACGCGGAATGATTAAGTCAATAGTGTCGCGCTGTTGCATCAGTTCCATCAATAAGCCACGGTCTGGATCTGGGATCACCGAAATTAACGCTGCCGGTAAACCATGCTTTTCAAGTACTTTGTGCATCACACTTGCAATAGCTTGCGAGCTACGAAGTGCTTCTTTACCACCACGTAAAATAACACCATTACCTGATTTAAAGCATAATGCACCCGCATCAGCCGTCACATTTGGGCGTGCTTCATAGATCATACACACAACACCAAGTGGTACACGCATCTTACTGATCTTAATACCATTAGGACGCTCTGAAATTTCACGTAACTGACCAACTGGATCATCAAGGCTTACAATTACTTCAATACCTTCAGCCATTGCCTCAATGCGCTCATCATTAAGCGTTAAACGGTCAATCATAGCTGCAGCAAGGTTATTATCACGCGCTGCCGCTAAATCACTTTCGTTTTCTTTGATGATAAAGGCTTTGCTTTCACGTAGCGCCTCTGCCATCTCAGTTAAAACTTGATTCTTAGTAGCAGTATCAAGCAGGGCTAACCGCGTAGCCGCTTTAGCTGCTTGACTCGAAATATCCGTAATTAAACTCATGACTTCTCCAATAATGCGATATCTTTTTCTGAAACAACTGGGCCGATTGAATCTTGCATCTTTTCGCTAAATTCACTTTGCTCGTTGTCAGCAATAAAATTCAATAAACAGCTACTGTAATTCGCTGTCGCTTTTGCTAGACGCGTACCATCATCACTGCGGACTAAAATAGTATCGCCTACGCCAAATTCTCCATGTACTGCAACGATCTCATCGCTGCGAATACAACCATCTTCGGTTGACTCGTCAATTGAGCCTTCAACAACAACCTCACCCTGCTCATTTGCAGTGTGTGTCATCCAGTGCACAGCTTCTTGCATTGGCTTTTCATAAGGTGTGAAGATTGTACCTGGGTTGTCACCCTCTAATAATCGATTAAATGTTTCTTCTTTGAAACCATTCAAGATAAAGGTAGTAATACCGTGTGAAGTCGCTTTTTCTGCCGCTTCAATTTTCGTTTTCATACCACCTGTACCTACTGCGCTTGTAGCACAGCCTGCCATTGCATAAATCGATTCATCAATGCTTTCGATTTCCGGAAGTAGTACCGCATCTTCATGTAAATTAGGATTTTTATTATAAAGACCGTCTACATCTGAAAAAATCATTAACGCATCAGCATCTGCCGCAGCAGCAACCATGGCTGATAAGTTGTCGTTATCACCCACTTTAAGATCATCGGTTGTTACCGTGTCATTTTCATTGATAATAGGTAATACACCGTGCTCCAGTAAAGTAAATACTGTTTCACGTATACTGGTATAACGCTCACGGTCACGTAAGTCACCGTGTGTTAATAAAATTTGCGCAGATGGGAAATCAAAGAAGCGATCCCACATTGCCATCATTTCGGTTTGACCGGCTGCTGCCATCGCTTTTTTCATTGTCACTGAGCGCTTTTCTTGCTTTGGAAACAAGTGTGAACCTGCAGCAACCGAACCCGATGACACTAAAATTACTTCGATACCTTGCGCACGACAGCGAACGATGAACTGTGCAATGGTTAGTAAGTAGCGAGAACGACACCCGTCCTGCTCCGGTGCGATCAATGCGCTACCAACTTTTAATACTATACGTCGCCATTTAAACTTTTGCATAACTGTTCAACTTTCCATTTTACTATCTGTTCAGTGCCACTATGCCACTGATAAAAAGACTCGCGATTAGTATCACTAAACGCACTGACTATTATCACTTTGTCAAACCACTTATCTATACACACGACTATGCCACGCAACGACTGCGATTAGATATAGCACAACTTTTATTCAGTCAGTAGACCAAACGGTTATAAACCATAAGTTGATAAAAAAGATAAGTGTTGTTTATGTATCGCTGTAAAAAGCTGTGTGCGGCTTTTATTAATAACAACATACATAGAGCCTATACAATCTGGTACACCAGCAGATAGGGTGTAGATTGTATGACCGAGATTCAGCTGCCACGATGGGAGCTAAACATTGACCAGATAATGAACCATAATTATATTCAACACGTAATAAATGTACGCTGAATCTACACAAGTTCATTTCTATTTAATTTGAAAACAAAGTGTATAAAACACTAAAAATGTCGCAAACAACTGATTTTTTGAAATCAAAGCTAAAAAAAATGTGCTTATCGCTAATAACTATTTAGATATCAAATTGTTTGAACACGAACTATGATACGGGAAATTAGGGGCAGAGATCAAGTGCGAAAAGTAGTCATAAGCCTTATACTTACCATAACCACAGAAAATACACATTTAATAACAGTATGTTAGAGGTCTTTTGTTGATATGTAATAATTTTTAATGAGCCAAACTAAGTTTTATTTTCAAAACACCCCCAAAAAGTAGTAATAACGACTAAAATCGTATTTGAAGCAACAAGATTGCTTGTATCCATGACGGTGAGTAGGCTTTAATAAGCAAGCATTATATTTGGAAAGTCAGCGACTAATTATCGTCTTGAAACGCGATTATCTAAGGTGTTGGTATTTTTAAGTTGTAGTAACTAAAGGATAATTCATTCTATGTCAGCAATTTTTATAGCAGGGATCGCCTTGTGTTCAGTATTGGCACAATGGGTAGCGTGGGCGTTTCGTGTACCGGCTATTTTGTTTTTACTACTAACAGGTTTATTACTCGGACCCTTTAGTGGTGTGCTAGAGCCTGATGCACTTCTTGGCGACTTGTTATTTCCTGTCGTCTCTTTAAGTGTGGCGGTGATCCTGTTTGAAGGATCATTAACATTGCACTTTCGAGAACTTAAAGGCATTGGTAAAGTGGTTCGAAACCTCTGTTCAATCGGGATGATCACGACCTGCCTGGTCATAAGTCTCAGTGCCTACTGGATTTTAGAGCTTAATTGGCGTGTTGCTGCTGTTTTAGGAGCAGTGTTAGTTGTTACAGGCCCTACTGTCATAGCGCCACTTTTAAACTCTATGAGGCCCACCCAAGATATCGACCGTATCCTCCGCTGGGAAGGCATCGTGATTGACCCAATTGGGGCTTTATTTGCGGTATTGGTGTTTGAAGCCGTTATGTTGGTTGGTCAGGGTGAAGTATTTAGCCATACCATTATCGCGCTATTTAAAACCTTAGGCGTTGGTTTGACAATTGGTGTAGTTGCCGGATGGCTTACTACGCTTCTTATTCGCCGTGAGTGGCTGCCATTTGAATTACACAAGTTTGGTATTCTAGCCTTAGTACTTATTAGCTTTACCGTCTCTAATCACTTAAGCCATGAATCGGGCTTACTAGCAGTAACAGTATTTGGTATTTGGCTTGCCAACCAAGATGAACTCGAAATTGATTCAGTGCTTGAGTTTAAAGAAGATTTATCGATGATTTTAATTTCATCGCTATTCATTTTACTTGCAGCCCGCCTTCAATTATCTGATTTGATGATGTTACACAGCGATGTGTTTATTTTCTTAGCTATTGTGCTATTTGTGGCTCGCCCAGCGTGTATCGCGATATCTACGTTTAGAACGGACTTACCTATTAAGTCTCGTTTAGTGCTGTCATGGATTGCACCGCGCGGTATCGTAGCCGCAGCGGTAGGTTCTGTCTTCGCATTAAGTATGGTTGAAGCCGGTATTGCTGATGCAGAAAAAATGGTACCACTCATATTCACAGTGATTATCGTAACAGTAGTACTACAAAGCCTAACAGCAACGCCACTGGCAAAGCTGTTAAAAGTGCGCCAACCTGCGCCAAATACCATTTTGATTATTGGTGCAAACCATGTCGCTCGTGCCATTGCCTGTGGCTTAAAAGATCAAAATATTCCGGTGCACTTGTCTGACCCTGCATGGGAGAACTGTAAAATGGCACGTATGGATGGTTTGCCTTGCTACTATGGTAATCCACAATCTGAGCATGCTGAGCGTTATTTACCGTTAACGACGATTCGCAGCGTATTAGCGCTTTCGCCTAACCGCCATCACAACGCATTAGGCGTGCAATACTTCTCGCACCTGCTCGACGAAAAGGATGTGTTTTCATTACGTTCTTCAACTAACCACGCCAAAGCAAACAAAGACAGTGCAACCTTTTTGTCTCGACAAATTTTGTTTGGCGATAATGGTGCGTATGCTCGCTTGAGTAGCCTAATTGCAAAAGGTGGCAAAGTCAGTGCCACACGGATTTCAGAAGAATTTAGTTGGGAACAATACAAAGAAGTAAACAGCGAAGCAATTCCACTGTTTATTTTGCATGGTGAAAAATCAGATGACGATGACTCTCCTGTGAAAATTCGCCCGTTCACAACCAACATGGAAAAAGCTCCTCAAGTAGGTGAACGTATTGTTGCGCTTCAGCCTCCAAAGATGTCGGTTTTAAAAGACCCTAATAACGGCAAAAATAAAGAGATAAAAGAAGATTAATAACAAAAGGCCAGTTTAAAACTGGCCTTTTTTACACACAATTATACCGACTACATCGGCAAGCGAGCACGGGCGACGACGCTGTCAGGCATTTTTTCGGCAAGCTTAGCAAGTAAGCCTTCAATTTTTTTATGGGTGGCTTTATCAGCAACCATTGAATGAAACAACCAACGGTAAGCATCTTCATAATCTCGCGGACTACCATAACCTTGGTTAAACAAATTAACCAACCGCATCTGGGCTTTTAAATTCCCCTGTGCAGATGCCTCTCGCAGATAAGTTACAGCCATTGCTTTATCTTGCTGTACTAATTGACCGACATCATAGTAGCGCCCTAATTGCTCAAGTGCGGCCGCTAGACCCTGCTCAGCAGCCTTACGCATATAGTAGACACCAAGTTCTACATTTCGGTCGACACATACGGCATACGCTAGCATGTCACCATACAAGAACTGATACGATGGCAACGCCATTTTATTGGCTCGCGCTTCGATATCTTGAACTAACTGGCAATCATCTGCCTTTACACGTGCCAAATGGGTGTTTTTATTTATTAGAGCGATTAACTCGCTCTCTGTGTAAAGAGGCACAGCTGTAATGGGCTCTTCAGCCATGCTTAGGCTTGAGAAGAGTAATGTTAAAGGCAATAAAACACGCATCAAAATCACTTAAATAAAGTCGGTCTTAGCAAATAATATACAATTATCATTCCAGAGTGAATTTGGGGCACAAAAAAAGCTGCCGAAGCAGCTTTTTCAGTCACTATGACGATTATGCAAACGGGCTGCGTAATACCATAGTTTCTACACGATCTGGGCCAGTAGAGATAATATCAACTGGAACACCAGTGATTTCTTCAATACGCTTGATGTAATCAAGTGCCGCTTGCGGTAATTGATCAACTGACGTAGCACCTACTGTGTTTTCTGACCAGCCAGGCATCTCTTCGTATACTGGTGTTACTTTCTCGTAACCTTCAGCAGCTAATGGCGTAACGTTCGTTACAGTGCCATCTTCTAACTGGTAACCAGTACAGATTTTTAATGTTTCTAAACCATCTAATACGTCTAGTTTAGTTAAACAGAAACCTGAGATGCTGTTGATTTGAACTGCACGGCGCATTGCCACTGCATCTAACCAACCAGTACGGCGTAAACGACCAGTCGTTGCACCGAACTCATGACCTTTTTCACCTAAGTGCTTACCTACTGGATCTTGTTTATCAAGACCGTCGTAAAGCTCTGTAGGGAACGGACCAGAACCTACACGTGTTGTGTAAGCTTTGATAATACCTAGCACATAATCAAGGTGTAATGGACCAAAACCAGCACCTGTCGCTACACCACCCGCTGTTGTGTTTGACGATGTTACGTACGGGTAAGTACCGTGGTCGATATCAAGTAATGTACCTTGTGCACCTTCAAATAAGATGTTGTCACCCGCTAAACGCGTTTGATCAAGTAGCTCAGTAACATCAACAACCATTGCTTTTAAGATATCTGCGATAGCCATTGCATCGTCAAATGTCTTTTGGAAGTCAACTGGTTCAACTTTGTAGTAATGCTCTAACGTGAAGTTATGGTATTCCAATACTTCTTTAAGCTTGCTAGCAAACTGTTCTGGGTTGAATAAATCACCAACACGTAAACCACGACGTGCTACTTTGTCTTCATAAGCTGGACCGATACCACGACCTGTCGTACCGATTGGCTTATCGCCACGTGCTTTTTCACGGGCTAAATCTAATGCAATGTGGAAAGGTAAAATTAACGGACATGCTTCGCTAATTAATAAGCGCTCACGTACTGGTACGCCACGCTCTTCTAGCATACCGATTTCTTTCATTAATGCTTCTGGTGATAAAACAACACCATTACCAATCACACACTTAACATTGTCACGTAATACACCCGATGGAATAAGGTGTAAAACCGTCTTTTCACCGTTGATTACCAAAGTATGGCCTGCGTTATGACCACCTTGATAACGAACTACTAAAGATGCTTTGTCTGTAAGGAGGTCAACTACCTTACCCTTACCTTCGTCACCCCATTGGGTGCCTAGTACAACAACGTTTTTACCCATTGCAAATTCACTTAGAAAAAATTAGGACGAGATTTTATCAGAAAACGAGGTGAAAGATCACCCCGTTTAGCTTATTTTTTCTGCGCCTGAATTTTTATCATCTAAATAAACGCGACAAGCTGTGTCAGAACAGGGAGTTATAAACTGGCAAGAGTGAATAAATTAATAAAACACAGAAACAAAAAAGCCCTACAAACTGCAGGGCTTTTGTTCAACACAGTATTTAATTACTGTGCTTTCGATCCTTTCATATAGTTAAAGAAGTCGCTGTCTGGTGAAATCACCATTACGTCTTGTTTATCTTTGAAGGTCTTTTTATACGCTTCTAAGCTGCGCACAAAACCAAAGAACTCAGCATCTTTGCTGTAAGCATTCGCGTAAATAGCAGCAGCTTCAGCATCACCTTGACCACGAACCGTACGTGCATTACGTTCAGCATCTGCCAGCATAACTGTAACTCGACGGTCTACTTCAGCACGAATGGTTTCAGCTTTTTCTTGACCTTCAGAACGGTGCTCTTTTGCCACTGCAGTACGCTCAGCACGCATACGTTGGAAGATTGAGCTACTCACTTCTTGTGGTAAGTTAATTTGCTTAACACGCACGTCTAGCACTTCGATACCTAGCTCCTGCGCACTTTCTGAAGCTTGTACTAATGCTTCTTCCATTAGCTCACTACGTTCACCAGAAACTATCTCTCTGATTGTACGCGAACCAAAGTTAGTACGAAGACCATTGTTCACTTTTTGCTTAAGTAATGTTTCAGCGTATTGCTTATCACCACGTGCACGAAGATAAAAAGCACTAAAATCATTAATACGCCATTTCACATACGAATCAACGATTAAGTCTTTTTTCTCGCTTGTTACAAAGCGGTCAGGTGCACCATCAAGCGTTTGAATACGTGCATCTAAACGACGTACTTGGCTAAAGAATGGCACTTTTAAATGTAAACCAGGGCCATATACCACCGCGTTATCGTTGCTGTCTTTTTCAACTTTGCTGAATAACAGTACGATCGCCTTTTCGCCTTCTTGAACAACAAATACAGCAGAGAAAGACAATACAACAGCAAGGGCAAGTATTACTAAACTAAAATTCTTCATCTTGCTTATCTCCCCTCATTAAAACGGTCAGTTGCGAAACGATCATTACTCGAATTAACCGTGCTGTTACGCGACGTGTTTATTTTATTGCGAAGATCTTTGATATCACTTGAGCTTGGTAATGCAACACGTGTTGCCGTACCTTGCTTTTCCATGATTTTATCAAGTGGTAAATACAACATGTTATTACCGCCTTTCACATCAACTAACACTTTAGAGCTGTTACCAAGTACTTCTTCCATCGCATCGATGTATAAGCGCTGACGTGTTACTTCTTTTGCTTCTTGATATTCAGGTAGTAGCTTTTCAAATCGTGCCACTTCACCTTGTGCTTCAAGCGTAATACGTTCACGGTATGCTTCTGCTTCTTGCGTCATACGTGTAACCTGACCACGCGCTCGCGGTTCAATTTCACGGGCATAGGCTTCAGCTTCACGAATGAAACGTTCTTCATCTTCTTGCGCTGCAATTGCATCATCAAAGGCGTCTTTAACTTCACCCGGCGGACGTGAATCTTTAAAGTTCACATCACTAACGATAATACCTAAATTATACGGCTCGATGATTTTGTTTAGCTCATCCCATGTTTGTTGACGAACAAGCTCACGGCCTGTTGTTAACACTTGGTCCATCTTCACATGACCAATTACATAACGCAGTGCGCTATCTAATGCTTGCTGTAAGCTATGATCAGCATCGGTGACGCTAAACTTGTATAAATGCGGGTCGATAACACGGTATTGTACTTCAAACTCAACATTAACCACGTTTTCGTCTTCGGTTAGCATGAAACCTTTTGCAGATAAAGAACGAACTGCTTCGATATCAACCGGGATCACGCGTTCAATGAAGGTCATTTTCCAACGTAAGCCTGGTTCTGCAATACGGTCATATTGACCAAACTGTAAAACAATACCACGTTCAGCTTCTTTTACTGTGTAAATACCACTTAATGCCCATACAATGACGGCAATAATCAGGATGAAAGAAATGCCTGCGCCACCAAGTCCGCCGTTATTTTTACCTGGCTTGTTACCACCAAATAAACCGCCAAACTTGTTGCCGAACTTACGCAGTACCTCGTCTAAATCAGGTGGGCCTTGATCTTTTCCGCCTTTATTATTCCACGGATCTTTATCATTGCCATTGTTACCCGGTTCATTCCAGGCCATAGCTATACTCCATTGTTATCTAAATGAATTAGGTTAAATCTATCAAATCTACAGCATTTCTCATACTAAAAAAGACAAATGCTGGTAACTTTTAGTCAGCTGCAATA
The DNA here is from genome assembly GCF_021532595.1 of Pseudoalteromonas sp. OFAV1. Taxonomy (NCBI): domain Bacteria; kingdom Pseudomonadati; phylum Pseudomonadota; class Gammaproteobacteria; order Alteromonadales; family Pseudoalteromonadaceae; genus Pseudoalteromonas; species Pseudoalteromonas sp. OFAV1. Next base: position 19,258 of record NZ_JAKGBG010000056.1, on the reverse strand, counting down.
AAAGAATCGAGCTCTTGTCCCATTTCTTTTTTCAAGCGGTTCCACTCTGCCATAGGTAATCGCACTGACAACAGCCAGTTACCTTGTTCATCAAAACTCTCTTGATGAACCGCGTTTAAATTAAATAGTGCAGCTCGAATACGACCATGCTGAGGGGGTAATTTTAGCTCATCAGCAAACATCTTCTTGGCAAGTAACTCATTAATTGCCTCTGATAGTAGTTCGCAACCTACACCTGTACGCGCAGACAACCAAACTCGAATCAGCTGACCTTCGTCGTTTCTATCTATACGCGGCGCAACGTCATCTAGCGCATCTATTTTGTTATAAACTAGTAACTGCGGCACCTCATCTGCTTCAATTTCTTTTAAAACAGACTGTACTTGCTCAATATTTTCTTTACGTCGTGGGTCTGCGACGTCGATAACATGTAACTGTAAATCAGCTTCGCGGGTTTCAGTTAAGGTTGCTTTAAACGCCGCTACTAAATCATGAGGTAGATGACGAATAAAACCAACTGTATCGGCTAAAATTACGGGGCCGATATCGCCAATATCCAACTTACGTAGAGTTGGATCTAGCGTTGCAAATAACTGATCAGCTGCATACACATCAGAATCAGTAATACGGTTAAATAATGTTGATTTACCCGCATTGGTATAACCCACTAGCGATACTGTAGGGATTTCGTTACGCGTTCGCGCACGACGCCCTTGCTCACGTTGAACAGCCACTTTATCTAAACGGGCACGAATATTTTTAATTCTTGCGCGCAGTAATCGTCTATCGGTTTCGAGCTGGGTTTCACCCGGACCACGTAAACCTATCCCGCCTTTTTGTCTTTCAAGGTGGGTCCAACCTCTGATCAAGCGGGTAGAAATATGCCTTAGCTGAGCTAACTCAACTTGAAGTTTACCTTCGTGAGTACGCGCTCGCTGCGCAAAAATATCAAGGATCAAACTCGTACGATCAAGTACACGGCACTGACAAACGCGCTCTAAATTGCGTTCCTGTGACGGGCTAAGTTGATGGTTGAAAATAATGACATCTGCATTGTGGATTTTGACAGTTTCAGCGATTTCTTCTGCTTTTCCGGTACCGACGAAAAGCTTCGGATGAGGTGCTTGACGACTGCCTTGCACAATCGCCAAACTACTAACACCAGCAGAAGATACCAACAACTCTAATTCGTGAAGATCTTCACGATCTCCCTCTTTAGGTAAGTCGATATGAACTAAAACTGCCTGTTCGCCGGCTTCATAACGGTCAAACAAGCATTACGCTCCTAAGTTTAAAAATTTCCAGGTTCTTGCTCTTCTGAATCATCACTTCCTTGAACACCTTGGAAGTTAACAGAACGCGCTGGAACAACAGTTGAAATAGCGTGTTTATACACCATTTGATTTACGGTGTTTTCAAGTAAAATAACAAATTGGTCAAATGACTGGATTTTACCCTGCAACTTAATGCCATTAACCAAAAAGATTGATACTGGAATGCGCTCACGACGTAACGCATTTAAAAATGGGTCTTGTAACGACTGGCCTTTTGCCATGTTATTTTCCTTCGTTCTAGGTGTTATTATAATTAAGTAGCTGAACTAATTTAACAAAGCTAAAAAAGTTCTAACTACTACTAGCTTAGCGAACTTACTACACGTTGCAAGTTTTCTTCATCACCCGTGGTTAACCAAGTTACTTCAGGCCAACCTCTTAACCAAGTTAACTGCCGCTTGGCTAACTGTCGTGTGGCTGCAATACCGCGAAAAACCATTTCATCATAGTCAATTTCGCCTGCAATGTAATCCCACATTTGTCTATAACCTACACAACGTATTGAAGGTAGATCTGGGTGTAAATCCTTACGTGTATATAGGGACGAAACTTCATTTTCAAACCCCTGTTCGAGCATTATTTTAAACCTTTTCTCAATCCGCTTATGTAATTCACTGCGATCATCAGGCGCAATGGCAAATTGATGAAAAGTATAAGGTAGCTCAGGCTGCTTTTGTTTTTGCAGCTCAGTCATTGTTTTACCTGTAATACGATACACTTCTAATGCGCGATTAATTCGTTGTGAATCATTTTCACTCATTTTATTCGCAGCATCTGGGTCGATATTCATCAGTTCTTTATGCAAATGAGGCCAACCAAATTGTTTTGCTTCTTTTTCCAGCTCACCGCGAACTTCCGGTGATGCTTCTGGTAGCGGCGATAGGCCATCAATAAGCGACTTAAAGTACATCATTGTACCGCCTACTAGGACAGGTACTTTACCTTGCTTATGAAATAGATCAATCTTTTCAATCGCATCACGGCGAAAATCCGCCACTGAATAACTGTCTGCAGGGTCAATAATATCAATCAAATGATGTGGCGCACGAGCAAGCTCTTCAGCGTTTGGTTTTGCTGTGCCTATATCCATATCTTTATAGACCAATGCTGAATCAACACTGATTATTTCAGTGTTTAAATGCTCACACAATGAAATTGCTAAATCGGTTTTCCCTGCAGCGGTTGGTCCCATTAAAAAAATGACCGGTAAGTTATTCAAGCCTAAATACCTTGCTTAATTTAAAAACTGAGATAGTTCTATTTTAACCGCTTTTTCGCGTAAACGTTGCATAGTTTGTGGATTATTTTCTAACCGCGATACTTGCTCCGCGAAGGCTTGGCTTGCGTAATAACGTGTTGGTATTTGCTGAACCAGCCAATTTAGCCATTCATCAAGCGAATTAGCTGATGCTTTACAGCCGTTGATCAGCCGTTCAATAGCATTACTCACATCGAGTAAATAAAGACAGGGTGGTAATTTTTTTACCATCACAAACTGTTTTTCAAGAATTAAATCAAAGCCTAGTAAGGTAAACCACGACTGCTGAGCATTTAAAACGCTCATATCGTCAGCACTTGCATTGACTCTTACAGGTAATAATAAGGCTTTGCCGTCAAGACTACCCGCTTGCTCTACTTGGGCTTGCCAGTCGAGTGCTAAGGCATGTTTAAAGTGAGCAGCAAACAATTGATTATCTTCACTAAACACACACTCACCTTCACGTACGTGAATGAGTTTGGCAAGCTTTGTCTGCTCAGTAACGGGGGCAGCAATGCTTGGCTCTGGGCGTACTTGATCAAAATGCGCGGCATGTTGCTCACTGATCCCTTGATAAAAAGCATTCACATCTTGATGCGATGTTTTACTGCGTCCTTGGCTGTTGCTAAAACCTCCGCCTGAGCGCCCTGTGGCTCCTGAATAACTCGGTGAGCGTGTTGGCTGTAATTCAGATTTAGGGTAATCATATTGCTCAGTTGCCATAGCCTGATTAAAGTGTGGCTGCGAGCTTTGTGAATTAGCCTCGGCAAACGGAGTGCGGTCAAAGGTCGGCTCCTGAACAAAACCAGCCTCTTGCTGAAGCGGCACAACAACTTGTTTAATTGCCTGCAAAATAAAGTCATGCACTAAACGGCCTTGATGAAAACGCACTTCATGCTTAGCCGGGTGCACGTTTACATCGACCTGACGAGGGTCAATATCAATATAAATTACAAAGCCTGGTAGCTCTTCTGAACCTGCGACTTCTTCAAACGCTTGGCGGATCGCATGCAAAATGAGTTTATCGCGCATCATGCGATTATTAACATAGGTATATTGCGTGCTATTCGCTGAGCCCACCGGTAATACCCAACCACGCAGCATCAAACCAGCTTCACCAGATTGAATATGCAGCCCTTGTTCACTAAAGGCTTTTCCAGCAACTTGTGCTACACGCGTTATTGCTTGCTCAGGGTTTGGTTTAGCACGGTATTGACGCACCACTTTACCGTTATGAGTAAGCGTAATAGACACATCAAAACGACTCAGCGCAATGCGCTTTATAAGTTCATCAATATGTGAAAACTCGGTTTTCTCGGTGCGAAGAAATTTACGGCGTGCTGGCGTGTTAAAGAACAAGTCTTTAACCTCGATAGTAGTACCATCAGGATGTGCGGTTGGTTTTACTTGCACAGCCATGTCACGACCTTCAGCAAAGGCTTGCCATGCGGCCTCTTGGTGTTTTGGCTTTGAACTTAATGTTAACCGTGATACAGAGCTAATAGACGCCAGTGCTTCACCACGAAAACCCAGCGAGCAAATGTTCTCAAGATCATCGAGTGATTTTAGTTTACTCGTGGCATGGCGTGAAAGCGCGAGGGTTAGCTCATCTTTATTAATACCAGAGCCATTATCGCGAATGCGAATGAGCTTATGACCACCCCGTTCAATATCTATTTGAATGCGCGTTGCGCCAGCATCTAAACTGTTTTCGACCAGCTCTTTTACAACCGATGCAGGGCGTTCAACCACTTCACCCGCAGCAATTTGGTTAGCCAATCGCGCGGGTAGTATTTCTATACTCATAGTGTTCCTAACACGAAAATTGACTAGCTTTGCGGAATATCAAGCTCTTGACCTATAAACAAGGTATTCGATTTTAAGTTATTGACCGTTTTTAGCTTACTAACAGAGGTGTTGTATCTACTTGCCAAAATACTTAACGACTCACCCGGACGTACTCTGTGCTTTGTTGGAAATTGCGCTTTTAATTTCGCAAATAACGAGTCATCTGGGGGATTTTGCATGTAGTAATTTTTAATTGAGGTGAAAATTGCTTTCGCTAAGCGCTCCTGATGCTGCGCCGTTTTTAGCATTCGCTCTTCTCTCGGATTTGAAATAAATCCTGTCTCGACCAAAATAGACGGAATATCCGGTGATTTTAATACTGCAAGGCTCGCCGCTTGTGGTTGCTTCTTATGCATTTTAGCTACTTTTCTTAATTCGCTAACCACTTCTTGTGCAACACTAAAGCCTGTTTTCATCGAATGATCCATCGACATATCAAGCAGTGCTTGTGCTAAATATTTTTCGCTCGCGGTATCTTTTAATACCCCAGCGGCACCACCCAAAAGCTCGGAGTGCTTTTCTTTATCTTCAATCCACTTACCTATTTCTGAGTTAGCTCGGCGCAGTGAGAGCACCCACACAGAAGCACCATTTGGCTGCGGGCTAGTAAACGCATCGGCATGAATCGAGACAAAGAAATCGGCCTTTTTCTCACGGGCAATGCTGGTTCGCGTATTTAAGTTAACAAAATAATCACTACGGCGCACCATGCGCGAAATCATGCCTTTTTCGGCATCGATCATTCGCTCTAAGCGCTTGGCTATTTGTAGCGTAATATCTTTTTCATAAGTACCCGATGGACCAATTGAGCCTGGGTCTTCACCACCGTGACCTGCATCAATGGCAATAACAATATCGCGCTCTTGCTGTAGCTCACGCTTTTTAACGCTGGTATTCGTTGCAGCAATAGGCTCAGCTTTCGTTGTTTTGTCGATGAGATCAACGACTAAACGGTGCTTGTATGGTTCGGTAGGTAATAAGGCAAACACCACAGGTTTACTGGCGCGTGCTAGTTCAAAAACAAAACGCACACTTTTGCTATCTTTAGGCTTTGAGTAACGAAGTTTTGAAACTATTTGATGCTTTTGCGGAATAGCAGGCAAGTTATCGAGCTTATCGGTATCTTTTAGATCAATGACTAAACGCGCAGGGTTTTTCAGCATGAAATAGCTGTAATCAGGCTTTTCATCTAGATCAAATACCACACGGGTGCTATCTGGTGAGGGCCAAACGCGTACGCTATTAATAGTATTTTGTGCAAGCGCAACCTGGCTCACAACCAAAAACATTAAAATAGTTAATAGTTTAAACGTACAACGACCCATTTTTACTAGTACACCTTTATTTTTATATGTTTATTCTTACACGCTCTTCAATTGTTCGACAATAGATTGACCGCGCTTAGTTAAGCTATTAATAACAATAGCACGTGCCTCACCGTCATAACGCAAAGTAATATCAAGATCGGGAGTTGGGATAAATTCACCTCCCTTCTCAGGCCATTCAACAACACAAATAGCCTGTGGCGAAAAATAATCACGAATGCCCATATATTCAAGCTCTTCAGGATCACCTAAACGATATAAATCAAAGTGATAAACATCAGCTTTAGTTAGTTGATAAGGCTCAACCAGTGTATATGTCGGACTCTTAACCTTTCCTTGATGACCAAAACCCTGCACGATACCACGGGTTAATGTGGTTTTACCGGCACCTAAATCACCGTGCAAATAAATGACAGCCCCTTGTTCCATCAACGCTGCAAGTTGATTGCCCATATTTACCGTTGCAGCTTCATCAGCCAGTGGAAAACCAACACTGTCGGTCATTGTTACCTCATGAAAAACTAAAAACACATTACTTTGTTAATCATACCAGATAATTTTTATAAGGCGAGAGCCGCTCTTATGCCTAATTTGACATAAAAAAGCCGGCAAAGTTGCCGGCTTTTTAGCTTAAACAGAATTTTTTACAGACCGAGTTTCTTCTCAAGGTAGTGGATGTTTGTACCACCGTTTTGGAAGTTCTCATCTGCCAAGATTTTCTTGTGCAGTGGCGTATTGGTCTTGATGCCATCAATCACTAATTCGTTTAACGCATTGCGTGAACGAGCAATTGCTACATCACGGTTTTCACCGTAACAGATCAGCTTACCAATCATTGAATCGTAATGAGGTGGTACTGTGTAATCTGCATAGATGTGGCTGTCCCAACGAATACCTAAACCGCCAGCAGGGTGGAATCGCGTGATTTTACCTGGTGATGGAATAAATGTTTCTGGGTCTTCCGCATTAATACGACACTCAATTGCGTGACCACGAATAACCACATCTTCTTGAGTGAATGATAATGGTTGGCCAGCTGCAATTTTTAACTGCTCTTTGATTAAGTCAACGCCAGTGACCATTTCTGTTACTGGGTGCTCAACCTGAATACGGGTATTCATTTCGATGAAATAGAACTCGCCGTTTTCATATAAGAATTCGAACGTACCTGCACCGCGATAACCAATTTCGATACATGCACGAGTACAACGGTCACCGATGAACTTACGCATCTCAGCAGTGATACCTGGCGCTGGTGCCTCTTCAACAACTTTTTGGTGACGACGTTGCATTGAACAATCACGCTCACCTAAGTGAACTGCATTGCCTTGACCATCAGCAAGTACTTGAACTTCGATGTGACGAGGGTTTTCAAGGAATTTTTCCATGTAAACCATGCCATTACCGAAGAATTGCTTTGCTTCTTGCTGAGTAAGAGCGATTGAATCGATTAGTTCTTTTTCGCTGCGAACAACACGCATACCACGACCACCGCCGCCGCCTGCTGCTTTAATGATTACAGGGTAACCAATACGCTTAGCGATTTGAATATTACGCTCGCTGTCTGCCGTTAATGGGCCATCAGAGCCTGGTACACAAGGTACACCCGCTTTACGCATTGCTTCGATTGCAGAAACTTTATCACCCATTAAACGAATGGTGTCGCCTCTAGGGCCGATAAATACAAAGCCACTTTGCTCAACTTGATCAGCAAAGTCTGCATTTTCAGAAAGGAAACCATAACCTGGGTGAATAGCAACTGCGTCTGTTACTTCTGCCGCTGCAATAATGCGCGGAATATCTAGGTAACTTTCACTTGCTGCCGGTTTACCAATACAAATTGTTTCGTCTGCCAGTAACACGTGCTTAAGATCACGGTCTGCCGTTGAATGCACAGCAACAGTTTTGATCCCAAGCTCTTTGCAGGCGCGCAGTACGCGAAGTGCAATTTCACCTCGGTTTGCAATGACTACTTTATCTAACATAGAGTTGGCCTTTTGTTGCGCTGTTATTCAATGATGAATAAAGGTTGATCGAATTCTACTGGCTCGCCATTTTCAACTAAGATAGCTTTTACTGTGCCGGCTTTATCAGATTCGATTTGGTTCATCATTTTCATTGCTTCAACGATACATAACGTGTCGCCAACATTTACTTTTGAACCTACTTCTACATAAGGTGCTGCTTCAGGAGAAGCTGCTGAGTAGAAAGAACCAACCATAGGCGATTTAACTTGATGACCTGTTGGTGCTGCTGGTGCTGCGTCTGCCGCTGGCGCTTCTGCTGCAGGAGCAGGAGCTGCTGGCGCTGGTGCAGGCGCTGCGTACTGTTGAGGAGCATACTGCATTGCAGGCGCTGCACTCATGTTGTTACGATTAATGCGTACTGATTCTTCACCTTCAGTGATTTCTAATTCAGCAATACCAGATTCTTCTACTAGTTCGATAAGTTTTTTGATCTTGCGAATATCCATGAACGACCCGCCTGTAAGTTTTATTTAAAATTAATGTGTGTTTTGCAACCGGCTAACCGCAGCTTCAAGTGCTACTTTATAACCCATTGCTCCTAATCCTACGATAATGCCTTGTGCCACATCCGAAAAATACGAATGATGACGAAATGCCTCCCGTGCGTGCACATTACTTAAATGCACCTCGTAAAAGGGAATGTTTACACTGAGTAATGCATCCCGTAAGGCAACGCTTGTATGCGTAAATGCGGCAGGGTTAATAATAATTGCATCAACCACTTGCCATGCATCGTGAATTCGCTCTATTAATGCAGCTTCACTGTTACTTTGAAAATGCGTTAAATCAACATTTTGACCCGCAGCAACCTGACTAAGTTCAGCGATAATCTCATCAAGAGATTGGGTGCCGTACTTTTCTGGTTCACGCTTGCCAAGCATGTTTAAATTTGGCCCATTAAGAACTAAAAGTTTGAATTTTGCAGCCATAATACGCGATATATCCTTTAAGTAAGCAGTTTAACCATATTCATCATAAACCCACGCTTAACCTAAGCGTATCGATGTAAAATAGCAACTATTTCTCACGTTAACCACCTATTATAGATATTTCGACGTAAATAGCAGCAAAATACTGGTCTAATCACTCATAGCACAAAGCAAATGTAGGCATAGCAAGGCACACAACAGGGTTAATCACTGTATTCTCTTGCTGTTTAATTGAACTTTTACAACAAAAATCGCTCATTTACTTTTAGTTAGAGTACTTTTTCTTAGTGAGAAACAAAAACGCCACTCAGATGAGTGGCGTTTTGCTATTTTCTAGCACGTTTGCGTTTATTTAGCAGTATTTCGCACTTTTGACAGATGTTCTGCAAAGTCTTTGGCATTTAAAAAGCCTGTTACACGTTGCTCTAAAAGCTCATTACCTTGGCTGTCAAAGAACAAAATGCTGGGTAACCCGAATACTGTGTATTCTTCCATTAGCTCAATGGTTTTTGCATCACTTTCGGTTAAATCGATTTGGATTAACTCAAAGTGCGCAAATTGTTCTTGTACTTTAGCATCAGGAAACGTGTAGTGTTCAAACTCTTTACACGCGACGCACCAGTCAGCGTATAAGTCGACCATTACTAAGCGCCCTTCGCTACTTGCCTTTGCAATCTCTTCTTTCAATTCACTTAAATTAGCAACTTGTCTAAAGCCATGTGTTTGCACTTCAGCTTGTGCAACCGCCGCTTTAGTAGGCCAAAAATAATTTTTCGTTAAACTCGCCCCAGTCACAACCAGTAAGGTTGCAGCAAACCATAATGCTGTTTTTAACTTACCTTGCGATTGACCACTTTGCCAATGATGTAAGTACAAGGCTGTAGCAAGTGCTAATAAACCAGCCATTAACCAAATGATCTCGATATCAACAATGCGCTCTAGCAGAATTAGCGGCACAACTAGCATAATGAAACCGAATAACGTTTTCACTTGTTCCATCCAACCACCGGCTTTAGGAAGTAGTTTACCACCTGATGTACCTAGCAATAATAAAGGCAGTCCCATGCCTAAGCTCAGTACATACAAAGTTAAACCTCCCACTAAATAATCACCACTTTGTGCAACATAAAGCAATGCAGCTGACAGTGGTGCAGTAGTACAAGGTGAAGCAATTAAGCCAGACAGTACACCCATCATAAATACGCCAACATAGTTGCCGCCTTTTTGCTGGTTGCTAACCTGAGTGAGTTTATTCATCATGCCGCTTGGCAGTTTAATTTCGTACCAGCCAAACATCGACATTGCTAGCAATACAAATAAGATACTAAAGCTAATTAGTACTGTAGGATGCTGCAAATACCCTTGTACTTGCCCACCTAATGATGCAACCACTAAGCCCAGTGCTGCATAGGTAACTGCCATCCCTTGCACATAAACAAACGACAGCGAAAATGCTTTTTTAGTCGATAAATTCTGCTGACCTGCAATAAGGCTCGACAAAATCGGAAACATTGGGAATACGCATGGTGTAAAAGCCAGACCAACACCGACTAAAAAGAAGATAACTAGGTTCGTTAGTAAACCTTGTGACGCTAGTTTATCGGTATATGACTGCTCACCAACTGGTTTTGATACTTCTTGAGAAGGCGCTGATGATACGTCATTTACCTCTGCGGCTTGTGTTAATGCAGCCAATGCATTGCCAGCATCTGCAGTTTGCGATACTTGCTCACCAGCAATCACAGATAAAGGAATGGTTCTCACTTCTGGCGGATAACATAACCCCGCTTCGGCACAGCCTTGAAAACGAACTTTAACAACTGCCCCATCTGTGATGTTGCTTACTTTTGTTATCACACTTAATGAATCAAAAAATACTTCGGTCTTACCAAAAAACTCATCTTCAATAATGACGCCTTTACCAAGCTCAGGCACCTCTATATCAGCTCCCTTGGCAATAATTTCGACTTTCTTTTTATAAAGATAATAATCGGTCGCTATATCCCAACCAATGAATAAGGTTTTACCTTGCTGATCAAAATCAAAAACAAAGGCTTTATCAACAGGGAGAAAGGTGTGTTCTGCCGGTTGCTGCAGTAAATTACCAAGTAAATTGCTATTACTTGCGCTTGCAGGCAATAACCACAGTGCGCAAAGTAATAAAAGGAACGATCGCATTAATTAAGTACCTCATCCATCCAATTAAAATAGGCTAAATTGCCTGTTGCTACATCAACGACCTGAATCTCAGGGACCTCATAACTATGCAATTTCTTGATAGTTTGGATCACCTCATTCATTTTTTCTGATTTAGTTTTGATCAGTAATTTACTCTCTGTCGCTTGCGTTAACTCGCCTTCCCACATATAGATAGATTCGATAGTAGGCAGAATATTGACACAGGCAGCTAGCTTTTCTTTCACTAGGTGTTGAGCCAGCTGACGAGCCTCAGCTTCATTCGCACAAGTAGTAAAAATCAGTCGATAATGCGTATTCATAAGGAACCTTTTTTTGATCACGTGAGTCGCACCATAGTAGCTGATAGCAGCAATAATGTGTAGAGAGCTAGGTGATCCATGGCTCCAGCTTGAAAAAAGACCCGATCACCCCAACTTATATTTCATTGACTCCAAAGAGAGTGACATTTTTAGAGAGCGTTATGTTTAGATTTTTGTTTTTGTTATTTATTTTAGTGCCGATTGTGGAGATTGCCTTACTTATTCAAGTGAGTGAAGTCATTGGCGGGTTTGCCACCATAGCGCTAGTTATCGTCACGGCCATTGTTGGTGCCAAATTAGTGAAGCAGCAAGGCATGGGAGCAATCCAAAATGTGCAACTACAAATGGCGCAAGGGCAAATGCCTGCGAAAGAATTATTTACTGGCTTGTGTGTGATTATTGCAGGAGTGTTATTAATGACTCCTGGCATAATGACAGACTTTTTTGGCTTTTTATTACTTACCCCAGCAATACGTAATAAATTAGCTGCAAGCCTTGCCAGCCATGCAACTGTGCGTATGAGTTCACAAGCGAATCAAGGCTCTGCACACTTTCAATACCACAGTAAAGCACCCCAACACGAAGAGCCAACTCATCAACCGACAACTATTGATGGTGAATTTGAGCGAAAAGATTAAAATTTTTTAATTTTTGTACTTGGATTTTTTTAAGCCACCCCCATTAATGAAGGCAATGAAACGCAACGGGTGGCTTAGCACTCCCCTGCAATAACACAAGATTTTTTCTGTACTGTTCAGAAACTGTTAGGAGAACTAAATAAATGAACATTCGTCCTTTACATGATCGCGTCATCGTTAAGCGTCTAGAAGAAGAAACTAAGTCTGCTGGCGGTATTGTATTAACTGGCTCTGCAGCTGAAAAATCAACTCGCGGAGAAGTTATCGCTGTTGGTAATGGCCGTGTTTTAGACAACGGTGAAGTAAGAGCATTAGAAGTTAAAGCCGGTGACACAGTGCTGTTCGGCTCTTATGTTGAAAAAGCTGAAAAGATCGAAGGTCAAGAGTACCTGATCATGCGTGAAGATAACATTCTAGGCATTGTAGGCTAATCCTACTTTTCGTTTAGCAACCCGTTTACAGAATTTAAGAGGAATTAAATCATGGCAGCAAAAGAAGTACTTTTTGCAGGTGACGCACGTAGCAAAATGCTAACTGGCGTAAATATTTTAGCAAACGCAGTAAGAGTAACTTTAGGTCCTAAAGGCCGTAACGTTGTATTAGACAAATCTTTCGGTGCTCCTGTAATCACTAAAGATGGTGTGTCTGTAGCTAAAGAGATCGAGCTTGAAGACAAGTTCGAAAACATGGGCGCACAAATGGTTAAAGAAGTAGCGTCTAAAGCGAATGACGCTGCAGGTGACGGTACAACAACAGCAACTGTATTAGCGCAAGCTATCGTAAACGAAGGCTTAAAAGCAGTTGCAGCGGGTATGAACCCAATGGACCTTAAGCGTGGTATCGATAAAGCAGTTACTGCTGCGGTTGAAGAGCTTAAAGCGCTTTCTGTACCATGTGCAGACACTAAAGCGATTGCTCAAGTAGGTACTATTTCTGCTAACTCTGATAAAGAAATCGGTGACATCATTGCAGAAGCAATGGAAAAAGTTGGCCGTGATTCAGGCGTTATCACTGTTGAAGAAGGTCAGTCGTTAGAAAACGAACTAGACGTAGTTGAAGGTATGCAGTTTGACCGCGGTTACCTGTCTCCTTACTTCATCAACAACGCTGAAAAAGGCGCTGTAGAGCTAGACAACCCTTACATTCTACTTGTAGACAAAAAAGTATCTAACATTCGTGAGCTACTACCTACATTAGAAGCGGTTGCTAAAGCTAGCAAGCCACTACTAATTATTGCTGAAGACCTTGAAGGTGAAGCACTTGCAACACTTGTTGTAAATAACATGCGCGGCATCGTAAAAGTTTCTGCAGTTAAAGCGCCAGGTTTTGGCGACCGTCGTAAAGCAATGCTACAAGACATCGCAGTATTAACTGGTGGTACAGTAATTTCTGAAGAAATCGGTTTAGAGCTAGAAAAAGCAACAATCGAAGACCTAGGTACAGCGAAACGCGTTGTGATCACTAAAGATGATACAACAATCATCGATGGTGCAGGTGAAGAAGACGGTATCAACGGCCGTGTTGCACAAATCAAAGCACAAATCGAAGAAGCAACGTCTGACTACGATAAAGAGAAACTACAAGAGCGCATGGCTAAACTAGCTGGCGGTGTTGCAGTAATCAAAGTTGGCGCAGCAACTGAAATCGAAATGAAAGAGAAGAAAGACCGCGTAGAAGATGCTCTACACGCAACTCGCGCAGCGGTTGAAGAAGGTGTTGTACCGGGTGGTGGTGTTGCACTAGTTCGCGTAGCAAGCAAACTTGCTGAGCTAGTTGGCGACAACGAAGACCAAAGCCACGGTATTAAAGTTGCACTACGTGCGATGGAAGCACCACTTCGTCAAATCGTAACGAACGCAGGTGACGAAGCATCAGTTGTTGTTAACTCAGTAAAAGGTGGTGAAGGTAATTACGGTTACAACGCAGCATCTGGCGAGTACAACGACATGATCGAAATGGGTATCTTAGACCCAACTAAAGTAACGCGTTCTGCACTACAGTACGCAGCTTCAATCGCGGGTCTTATGATCACAACTGAAGCAATGGTTGCTGAAATCCCTAAAGATGACGCTGGTGCTCCTGATATGGGCGGCATGGGCGGCATGGGTGGTATGGGCGGCATGATGTGATAAACATCTCTCCCTAAGTACCTTGCTTAAAAAACCCAGCTTCGGCTGGGTTTTCTTTTAGCTATCAGAAGCTGACCACTCAGTTAACCAACTCCCTCACTATCGCGAACAAGTCACTTGGCAACATACCACGCTCACCATCGCGCTCAGCGGCGATATCACCCGCTTTCGCATGTAAGCAGACCCCTAGGCAGGCTGCTTGCTGGGTAGTTAGTCCCTGTGCGATAAGTGCCGCGATGATACCTGTTAAAACATCACCACTGCCGCCAACGGCAAGTGCAGGATTTCCATCTGTACACACCCATGTTTGGTTCTTGTCTGCAATTAAACTGCCAGCACCTTTGAGTACACAAGTAGTGGTATAGCTGCGTGCAAGCTGCTTTACCGCATGAAAGCGATTTTCTTCAATATCATTAGCGTGACAATTAAGCAGTCTTGCAGCCTCACCGGGGTGCGGTGTTATAACCGTATTGGCTAATGGAAATGAAGAAGCATGCTGAGCTATTAAATTAAGTGCATCAGCATCAATAACCAATGGCTTATTATTAGTAAAGCAATACTGCATGACCGTTTCAAAGGTTGTTTCGGACCACGCGTCCTGTCCAAGCCCAGGACCAATAGCAATACAACTCGCCCATTCTAGCGCACTAATTAAATGTGTATCGGTAACCATAATCTCAGGCCGCCCAATGCTCACTGGCAGAATAGAACTGCTATGGGTATACACTTTAACCATGCCCGCACCTGTGCGAAGAGCGGCTTCAGCAGTTAAACGAATTGCGCCTGCGGTGCCAGCATTACCACCAATGCACAGCAATTTACCATGACTGGTTTTATGGCTGTTGTTATCGCGCTTGGGAAGCCTTGACAGGGCCTTATAGTTGATTAGCTCTGCAGTAGGTGTCGTCAATTGTAAAAAGGCATCTTGAATAGCTAAGTCTGCAAACTCAAGCTCTCCTGTATGTGCTCGTCCTTGCCCAGTTACTAAACCTTGTTTAATTCCCACAAAGGTGACGGTGATCGCTGCTTTTATTGCAACTCCCTGTACTACACCTGTGTCTGCATTAATGCCTGAGGGGAGGTCAATAGCAACAACTGGCACTTGGCTTTCGTTGGCTGCTTTAATTAATTGTGCGAATGGCTCTCGCACCTCGCTTTGAATACCCGTGCCGAGCAAGCCATCAATGATGATGTCAGCTGTTTTAATGGGGCTTAGATCTGCAGTAATTGTCCCACCTAATTCTAACCAAGCTTGCTGAGCGGTGAGCGCATCCCCTTTAAGGGGTTGCTCAGGTTTTGCTGCTATAACCGTCACCTGCATCCCAGCATGTTTAGCTAAGCGTGCCACAACATAGCCATCACCAGCGTTATTACCAACGCCAGTTAATACAACAAACTTTTTAGCATCAGGAAAGTTGTTAAGTAGATGCTGATAAGTCGCTTGTCCGGCCCGTTCCATTAGCTCATAAAGTGTTACACCACACCGTTTAGCTGCTGGGCCTTCATTTTCACGAACCTGTTTTGCTAAAAATACCTGCTGATTCATTATTATCCTTAACTTTATTCCCAATCTACACCTTTACTTTAGCAAGCGAGTTTACGCATAGAAACCTGTAATTCACCTTAAATTACTCGTTTATTGTATAGAGTGTTGCTATGTTTTTAAGCAGTTTATAAAAATAATAAAGGAAACAACAACGTGCTAAATAAAACAAACATCATGCTAGCGCTAATACTATGTAGCTGGTGGGCATTGCCCATTAAGGCGAGTGAATTATCGGTTCTACCAATGAAGGAGCGCGCTGCTTTTATAGATAAAGTCACAGAGCTTAGAGTTAAAACGCTTTTGCCCTCGCTTATGAAGCAACATAATATTGATATGTGGCTTATGATTAGCCGCGAATACAATGAAGACCCTATTTTAAAAACCTTTCTACCGGCAACTTGGCTTTCTGCAAGGCGAACAACCATACTTGTTTTTGCACTCAATAAACAAGGCGAAGTTGACGCACTCGCAATAGCGCCCTACAGCATAGGCACTGTATTTAAAAAAGCATGGGACAAACAACAGCAGCCAGATCAATGGTTAGCCTTAGTTGAACTGATTGAGCAATATCAACCCAAAAATATCGCACTTAACACATCAAAAATCTGGGCTCACGCAGATGGACTCGTTGTTAGCGATTTTAATGCACTTAAAAGTGCTCTCCCAAATAAATACCTTAATAAACTGATTTCTGCAGAGCCCCTCGCGGTAGCTTGGCTAGAACAACGCATACCTGAAGAAATAGCAATCTATAAAAAAGCGGTCGCCATTGCACATCAAATTATTGCTGAGGGGTTTTCAAGTAAAGTCATCACTGTCGGTAAAACTACAACTACAGATTTAACTTGGTGGTTTAGAGAGCGGGTAAGGGAATTAAAACTGCAAACATGGTTTCACCCAAGCGTCAGTATACAACGTGCCGATAAAACAACTTTTGACCATGAGACCAGTTTTAGTAAAGGTGATGAGCAAATCATTCAAGCAGGCGATCTGCTGCATGTTGATTTTGGTATTACCTATTTGCGTTTAAATACTGACACTCAGCAACATGCTTATGTGTTAAAAGAAAATGAAACACAAGCACCCGAGTATTTAATAAACGCATTAAAACGCGGTAATCAATTGCAAGATATTTTTACTTCACATTTTGCAATCGGTAAAACCGGTAACGAAGTACTGAAAGAATCACGCGCCGAGGCAATTGCTAAAGGATTAAAGCCAACAATCTACACGCACCCAATTGGTTATCATGGCCACGCAGCAGGTACAACATTGGGCATGTGGGATTCACAACAAGGTGTTGCTGGCGATGGTGACTACCCGCTTCACTTAAATACGGCGTATTCGATTGAGTTAAATAATGCTGTATTTATAGAGCCTTGGAACAAAGAGATCCGTATTATGCTCGAAGAAGATGCTTTTTTTGATAGCTCTGGAGTTTGGTATCTTGATGGCAGACAAACAGAGTTGCTACTTATTAAGTAACTGAGGGTTCGCAGTTACGACTGCCACAACACAAAGCCTGAAATAAAAACGGCGTGTAACATACATTACACGCCGTTTTTTTAAGCTTGTGGCTACTTACTCTGTGTCTGGTAAGTTACGACCGTAGAAGATTTCTTGCATCTCACGAGTTAACTTAGAACGAATTTCTTCTTCTTCGTCTTCTGAAAGATCTGCTGTAGAAACACCGAATAAATAAGTATTCAAGTCAGTTTCTTTTAGCATCATCTTGGTGTGGAACAAGTTCTCTTGATACACGTTCACGTCCATCATTTGGTACGCTTCTTTTGTATCTTCAGTCATGTAGTTCTGAATTGAGTTAATTGCGTGGTCGATATAGTGCTTAACACCATCCACATCACGCGTAAAACCACGTACGCGGTAGTCAATTGTTACAACATCAGACTCAAGGCTGTGAATTAAGAAGTTTAACGCTTTTAATGGCGAGATGATGCCACACGTTGATACTTCAATATCAGCACGGAACGTACAAATACCATCATCAGGATGTGCTTCTGGGTATGTGTGAACACAGATGTGGCTCTTGTCTAAGTGCGCAACAACAGTTTCAGGCAAAGGACCCGGCGCTTCATCAACGTCATAGGTAGTTTGCTGCTCAATTGGCTCTTCTGAGATCAGAATTGTCACACTGGCACCTTGCGGATCGTAATCTTGGCGAGAAACATTCAAGATGTTTGCACCAATAATATCCACAACTTCACCTAAAATATCGGTAAGGCGATCAGCACTATACTGTTCGTCGATATATTCAATATATTCTTTACGCTGTTGTTCAGTCTTTGCGTAACAAATATCGTAAATACTAAAGCTTAAGCTCTTAGTTAAGTTATTAAAGCCATGAAGCTTAATTTTATCGAAGGGTTTATTCATGCTAAACCAACCTTTAAACGAGTGAAACCTGCACCAGCAGAAATAAAAGTTCGCGGATTTTATACGAATTTCCCGCTCGGAAAAAGCGTTATTTTACCTGTTCTAGAACAACTTCGTGGCTATGCGTAATTTCTACTGATTTATCAAGCATTAAGGCTACAGAGCAATACTTTTCTGCAGACAATTGCACAGCTCTCGCAAGGTGTTTTTCAGAGACATTATCACCGGTAACCACAAAGTGTAGGTTAATCTTGGTAAACACGCGAGGTGCAGACTCAGCACGTTCAGCTGTTAGCTTCACTTGCACATCAGAGAATGATTGCTTTGCTTTTTTTAGAATGCTTACTACATCAACCGATGAGCAGCAACCTGCCGACATTAATACCATTTCCATTGGGCTTGGTGCTGCGCTATCGCTACCAGCATCAAAAACGACATTGTGGCCTGAGTTTGAAAGGCCAATGAAGGTATCACCCTCTACCCATTTTACATTCGCTTGCATTTATTTTGTCTCTTCAAGTTGTTTTGCTTGATTGTAAGCAAGTCACACTCAGATGCAAGAGATAAGCGGTAGGCCAAGGAGTAAAGCAGTTAATTGAGGATTTGCAGCTGCAAGCGCAAGCACGCTGATTGCGAACTTAAAAAGAGCGCTAACAGTGGCCGTTAAGCACTTTCAGCCACGGCGTTATCAAATAAGTTTTTTACCAGTCCAGCAAACTCATCAATAAATGCATGCTGCTCAACAGTTACAGTGTGATTTGTAACGCTACTTAACACTTCTTGTAAGTCATACACAATGCCATCTACTTCGCGGACAATTTGGCTGCGTTGCTCAGTATTAAGCTCAGTGTGTTGTTCGCAAAGTAACATAACGTTTTCTGCTATCACGTCTTCAATCAGCTCTAACACTGTTGGAGCTCCTGGTTTAATTTGACCTGGCTTCTCAAAAAGCGCTAAATTTTGAGTGAGATACATGACAAGATCATCGTACCCTTGCCTATCTAAAACCATACGACTGCACACCTAATAAAAAACTATCTCTTTAGATTTAAGCAGAAAGCGCTTTTAATTGCTACCTTTGCTAGACATCTCATACAAAAAAAGCAGCCTAAGCTGCTTTTTATAATGATTTACGGTTATTAATCGATTTTTAAGCCTGGGCTCAATGTCGCTGGCATCGCTACTTTTTCAAGCTCTACCGAAGCAACAGGGTATGCACAATAATCAGCTGCATAGTAAGCACTTGCTCTGTGGTTACCCGATGCACCAATACCACCAAATGGTGCTGCACTTGATGCACCTGTGATTGGACGGTTCCAGTTTACGATACCT